>LVBC01000114.1 GCA_001604265.1 Spirochaetales bacterium Spiro_01 | reverse complement strand
ATTTGTGCAGTACAACCTCTGGAATGGAAATACAGATGATGTCATTGCACGTGTCAGGAGAGGACTCTGCGATCTTGCGGTCATCCTGCCGCCCTTCGATCCCGAGGGGCTTTCGATATATCAGGTCTTTGCAGAGCCCTGGGTCGCGATCATGCCGGTGGACCATCCACTTGCGAAGGAGGAGGGCAGCGACATAGAGCTGCAGAAGCTCGCTCCATATGACCTCATCATCCCATCGAGGCACTCGAGACTGAGAGAGATAGAGGACTGGTTCGCACTCTCGGGTCACAGGCCGAAGATATGCTGCTACATCGCACATACTCTCTCTGCCTATGAGCTTGTGAGCCATGGGGTGGGAATAGCGATCTACCCGGCCTCTGCAAGCGATATAATCTCGCACTCATCGCTGTGCATAAAGCCGATCAAGAAGCCGAGCATCGTCGCAGAGTACTTCCTCGCCTGGAACAATGAGAGGCAAATGTCCCGTGTCACAGAGATGTTCCTCGACTATATAAGGAGGAACATCGATGAGAATGAATTCAAGAACAAGTATCCGGACAGCATCCGTCTGAAGTGACAGGATGTCTCTCAGAGCTCCTCTCTGTCCGTATAGCTGAAGTATCTGTACAGCGCTGACGAGGAGCTCTCCTTTCCATAGGAGGTCCCGAAGAGGCCTATGAGCACTCCAGTAAAGCCATACTGCAGCTTCGAAAGCCTGTGACCATCCAGCATTGGACCGAACTTGCTCCAAAAGCCATTCTCCTTTACTTCGAACCAGTAATCGAGAGTGGAGGCGCAGAGCCTAACTCTGACGATGCCTTCGAAAGCAGGCTTTCTGTAGAGAATCTCGTCTGCAAAGCGCAGTATGAGCACTTCCTCTCCATTCTCGATGCTCTTCATCAGCGAGTAGTTGTTCTGCCCATTGAGAAGCACGATCATGCCGGCATTCTCATTCTCTGAAGCTGGAGAGAACTCGAAGGCAGTCTCTGCGATGAAGTACTTCTCTCTCTGCCTTATGCCAAGGAATGCAGAGGCGTAGTTGTCCGAAAGAGTGTACTGGTTTATGAAGAGTCTCAGGCCCTTGTCCGTCAGCTCGTATATCTTCCTTTCCGGAGTCCTGAGAAGCTGCCACCACAGCTCGAGCTCAGGGGATGAGAAGTCTGTGAATGTCGACTCGATGCTCCTGGTCGATCCATCGTCATATGGAAGTGGATACTCCTTCTCGACTCTTCCTGTCTCAGGGCAGAAGACCGGCCAGTCATCCTCCCAGATGATCGGGAAGACGAAGCTCTCCCTTCCTAGATTCCTGAGCATCGGCTCTCCGTAGGGCCTTACGCCGAGGCAGAAGCCCCAGAAGGAGCCATCAGGGGCCTGGAGAATATCTGCGTGTCCGATAGAGTTGAACTCGCTTCCCCTGGCCATCATCCTGTGGGTGAGGATGGGGTTCCTTGGATTTATCTCATATGGGCCGAGGATATCCCTGCTCCTGAAGACAGAGAGGGCGTGGTTGTGCGTGGTACCTCCCTCGCTGATCAGCAGGTAGTAGTAATCATTGAAGTGGTAGATGTGGGGACCCTCGGGGCATCTTGCTCCATGCACAGCTCCATCTTCGAGGAGTATCCTCTTCTCGCCTATGAGCTCGCCTGTCTCTATATCGAGCTCTGCAATCCAGATCTTCCTTCTGCTGTCGTTGCTCCTTGCAGGCTCGAATCTCCTGTTTCCAAGGTAGTAGCATCTCTCTTTATCGAATACGAGAGTAGGGTCGATGCCCCTTGCACCCTTCACGACGATGGGCTTCGACCAGGGGCCTGCAGGGTCCTTTGCCCTTACATAGAAGTTTATATTGTCATAGTAGTTGTCGTTCTGGCAGAGAGTCGTGACCATGTAGAACATGTCGTCTGCTTCCCTGTAGCGGATGGTCGGCGCATAGATGCCCTTTCCTGCAGGGCAGCCGTTGAGATCGAGATAGGAGGGATCCGATACGCAGTGGCCGATCTGCTTCCAGGTGACGAGGTCGGTGGAGTGGAATACAGGAACTGCTGGAAAGTATTCGAAGGTCGAGGTGACAAGATAGTAGTCGTTTCCCTTCCTGCAGCAGGATGGGTCCGGATGGAAGCCTCTGAGAACCGGATTGTGGAATGTTTTCATTTCTTTGCTCCTTCTGTCTGATAGATGAAATTCTAGATGTTTGGTCAAAAGCTGTCCATTGATTGTGCCTGCTTTCATACAGTACAATTAGCGATATCCATGGGTGGGAAAACTCCTTTGTTTGTACAGTATGTTGGTAGTATTATTTGGAAATACAGGGGTTTTGAATGGTTTTTGATTTGGACAGGGCGATAGCAGAAGGGGAACTGGTTCCCTTCTATCAGCCACAGTACAATGCGATGACCAATCGCATTGCAGGTGCAGAGGCGCTGGCAAGATGGGTCACAGGAGATAAGGTCGTAACACCGAGCGAGTTCCTTCCCGAGCTCGAAGAGGATGAAAGGATACTCAGACTGGACTGGTACATGCTGAGAAGGGTCTGTGAATTCATCTCGGGCAGGCTTGAAAGAAAGAAGAAGGTCGTCACCATAGCAGTGAACTTCTCCAGACAGCATCTGAAGTACGAGTTCGATTTCGCCGAGAAGGTGATGGATATCGTCGATGAGTACTGTGTCCCGCATAGTCTTATAATGGTGGAGCTTACAGAGTCTGCACTTTCCGCCTATGCAGATAGGATTCCTCTCATCTTCAGAAGACTGAGAGATGAGAACTTCATGGTCGCAATCGATGACTTCGGTAGCGGACTTTCATCTCTGGGCCTTATTGTCGAAGCCGATGCCGATGTAATAAAGATCGACAGGTCCCTTATCAGCCACAACTGTGAAAGCGATCGCGAAAGGGTGGTCCTTGAAAGCATCTACTCCTTTGCCCACCGACTGAGGATGAGGACCGTTGCCGAGGGTGTCGAGACGAAGGCGCAGCTTGGCTTCCTCCGCTCCTGCAACTGCGATGAGGTCCAGGGCTTTCTGTATGCAAAACCGATGCCTGTGGATGAGTTTGCCAGGAAGCTGGACTATGACAGGCGGGGAAGGGACGACGAGGACATACTGAAGGTACAGTGCGAGCACGATGCAAGAACAATTCTATTCGATGCGGTCATGAAGCGCTTTCCTCTGATAATATTCATCAACCTCACTCGTAACAGCTACTACATGATGACCTACGACAACTTCACGACAAGACAGTGTGCTGCCTCCGGAGTCTTCGATGACTGCATAAGAAAAGGCGCTACGACGATAATCCCAGAGGACAGGGAGAAGTTCGTCAAGGCCTTCTCCAGAGAGAATCTCATTGCGGCCTACAAGGAAGGAAAGGAGTCTGTAGGCGTCGTCTGTCGACAGATGGGTGATGATGGCATCGTCAGGAGTGTCGAGTCCATAGACTTCTTCCTGAAGAACGATGCAAATGACGACATACTTGCAATAAACTTCTCGAGCACTGTAGTCGAATGAAGAAGAAGACCTCCAGCCTTGCTGGAGGTCCTTCAAATCGGGATGAATGGACTCGAACCATCGATATTCTGCTCCCAAAGCAGACGCCATAGCCGCTAGGCGACATCCCGTAACGGTTTATGAGTATGGTCCAACTTCAAAAAAGTGTCAAGCATTTGGAAGTGGTATTTCTTCCATGAAAAGCTGTTTCTCCTCATTTTCATCAAGTTCCCTGAAATGGCCCCTTTCCAGGGAGCCGAGAGAAAGGTCCCCCTCCATGAGCCTTTCAAGATATGTGACGAAGAGCTTCCTCGAGGCCATCATCCTCCTGACCTGGTGGTACCTGCCCTCCCGGACCGTCACAAGGCAGCCCTCCCTGAAGCGAGAAATATCCGAAGGAAGGCACCTTGTTCCATCCTTCAGCACAATCCCCTCCCTGAAGGCCTCTATATCAGCCTCGGTCAGTTCTCCATCATACTTGGCATAGTAGACCTTCCTTATACCTCTTTTCGGAGAGATCAGACGGTGCGCAAGATCTCCATCGTTCGTCATGACAAGCAGACCCTCTGTCTCCTTGTCCAGTCGGCCTACAGGGAAAAGCCCCATCATCCTGTACTCTTCTGGAATGAGCTCCATGATAGTCCTGTCCCTGGGGTCCGAAGTGCTTGTCACATACCCTGCTGGCTTGTTGAGAAGTGCGACGATGCGTCTCTTCACGACCACTCTCTTCCTGTCTATCTCTATTACAGCACTGCTGTCGACCTTCATGTCGGCGCTTGATGCAGGTCTTCCATCCACCCAGATCCTTCTCATGCGGATGTAATTCCTGCACTCCCTTCTAGAAAGAAGGCCACTCTCGCTGATCACCTTGTCAAGCCTGTCCATACCTGAAGGATAACCGATAAACGGTTCTTGCTTAAGCACAGAACACACAGATAGCCGTAAAATCCATATCAGGGGCATGCAATCAGGATTCTCAAAAGAGGTTCCAGATATCCGCATCTATCCTTCATGCGCAGGACGAACCGACTTCTGAACCTATCTGGATTGGAGACATTCGAGTTATGGAAAGGAGTATAACTCATCCTCTGAATCTGGAAGATAGCACATTTCAGGATGCACATTCCATCCTGTTCCCTTTCTTGAATGGACCTGCGATCCTCCCCCTGATTCCCAGGTAGTTGCCAAATCGCACAGGAGTTGAGGAAGATCGATTTTATGCTTTTGAATACTCCTTATTTCCAATATATTAGTGATATGAGGGCAAAATGGGCGACCATTTCCATTTTTCTGCTTCTGGTCTCCTTCACCCTTTCTGCAAGGAGCATGGACAGGTACGCCATTACAGTCCACGACACTGTTGCCGACTCGCTTGCGATCTGGGATGAGAAGGCACTGGGCTTCGACTGCACAGTTTTCGGATGGATACAGAGAAAGAACCATCAGGAGGGCTTCATGCTGCGCTTCGGCATGCAGGCTCCCCGAGAGACGATAAACTCCCTTATTACAACGAATGGACTGACCTACGCACTTGAGCAGAGAAGGAAGAAGGACAGCAGTGAGGACGAAAGGGACTGGACCTTCAGCAGGAGATTCAGGTTCGTCTCTCTGCTGGGTCCTGCGATGAGCTTTCCTGTAAGCGACGAGCTGAACCTCTACATAGGGCTCGGACCCCGCTTTTCAATAGACCTCCACGAATCGGGAAACCTTTCGATGAGAACATCGACGAAGTACAGCCATGTAGATATCGCACTCGATTTCGAGGCGGGCGCCTCCTTCCACCTTCCGGACAATCTGACAGCGAACGTCGGTCTCTATGGAATGTACGATGTCTGCAGCTTCATCAGGACAGAGGTCGAGAAGGATGGGAAGAAGGATACCTCCCTTTCTGAGCTGAAGCTCAACAAGCGGCTCTACCATCTGAAGGCGTACGGATACATAATCATGAGCCACAGATTCGATTTCAGGGGCAGAAAATAAAAAAAAGCAGGAATCTCTTCCTGCTCTACGCCCTATAAGACTCGAACTTATTACCTACTGCTTAGAAGGCAGTTGCTCTATCCAGATGAGCTAAGGGCGCATCTAAATCTGCATGCAAGGAAGTTTATAAACCATTAAGGATAATTGTTCAAGTGGAATGGGAATTATTTTGAAGCGGAAAGATGAAAAAAAGCAGCTGCACGAGGGCAACTGCTTGAATTATCCTCATTACAGAGAATTACTTTATCCTTGCAACTCCGCTTCTGACTGCAGCCTCGGCCACTGCCTTTGCCACTGTCTTTCCGACTCTTGGATCGAAGGCCTTCGGAATGATGTAATCGGCTGAGAGCTCATCATCGCCTACAAGAGAAGCAAGCGCTTCGGCAGCTGCCATCTTCATCTCCTCGTTGATATCACTGGCCCTGACATCGAAGGCACCACGGAAGATGCCTGGGAAAGCAAGTACGTTGTTTATCTGGTTGGGATAGTCGCTCCTTCCGGTGCTTATTACCCTGGCTCCACCAGCCTTGGCATCCTCTGGGAAGATTTCCGGAGTAGGATTTGCACAGGCGAAGATTATCGCATCCCTGTTCATTGTCCTTACCATTTCGGTCGTGACTGTTCCTGGAGCAGAGACACCGATGAAGACATCGGCACCTACGAGAAGATCTGCAAGGGAGCCGGCCTTTCTTGAGAGGTTGGTGACCTCTGCCATCTCCTCCTTGATCCAGTTGAGTCCCTCTCTGCCCTTGTAGATGGCACCCTTCCTGTCGCACATCGTGATGTCCTTGAAGCCTGCAGAGAGCAGGAGCTTCACGATTGCGATTGCTGCAGCACCGGCACCGGAGGTGACGATCCTGACCTCCTCTCTCTTCTTGCCAACGACCTTGAGTGCGTTGGTAAGACCTGCAAGTGTGATCACAGCAGTTCCATGCTGGTCATCATGGAAGATTGGGATATCGCACTTTTCCTTGAGCTTTCTCTCGATCTCGAAGCACCTTGGAGCTGCGATATCCTCCAGGTTGATGCCTCCGAAGGAGCCGGAGATGTTGTATACGGTCTCTACGAACTCGTCCACATCCTTGGTCTTCACGCAGAGAGGAAATGCATCCACATCGCCGAAGGACTTGAAGAGAACGCACTTTCCCTCCATGACAGGCATGCCGGCCTCTGGGCCGATATCTCCAAGGCCAAGTACTGCAGAACCATCTGTGATGACAGCGCACATATTGCTTCTTCTTGTGAGCTCGTAGCTCTTGTTGATATCCTTCTGAATCTCCAGACAGGGCTGTGCTACACCTGGTGTGTATGCCAGGGAAAGGTCATCCTTGCTCTGCACAGGCACTCTCGAGACAACTTCGATCTTGCCCTTCCATTCACCATGAAGTCTCAGTGACTCCTTTGCATAATCCATATGCGCCTCCAAATTATCTTTTCATGCCTATGATAATCAAAATCCGAGTTTGAGAACTACCCATTTGGGACCTCGTCTGTCAAATACTGAAACAATTCAGGACGAATCGGCACAAAGTGATCATCAATGGAGCTGGATAGCGCTGTCGATTGCGGTGGATGTTCAAGGCCAGGAGTTCACCCTGCAACCTTCAATCGAAAGAGAAGCCACCACATCTCTGTGATGGCTTCAGCACACATATAAAGGAAACTTCCTCCTACTTGATTCTCGGTCTTGCAGCCTCGAGCAGCTCTGTAAGCTTTCCAGCTGGATCCTTGAACTTTGCAAGGAAGATCATTGCTGCAATTATGTATGGCTTGTAGCTTGCCTGCTTGTAGAGCGGTACGAGATAGCGGTCGAAGACCGACTGGTCGACCTCGCCCTCCTTGCAGGAAAGACCTGTGATATCGGCTGGCAGGCAGTGCATGTAGAGTGCCTTTCCATCCTTTGTGGTCTTCATGAGCTCCTCGGTACAGGTCCAGTTCTTGAACTTCGCATTGTTTTCAAGACATCTCTTCTCGAGATCCTTGAGTTCATCGAACTTTCCTTCCTCGACGAGCTTCGTTCTCTCTTCCATTACTGCAAATGGAGCCCAGGACTTCGGATAAACGATATCTGCATCCTTGAAGGCCTCTTCCATTGTAGCGACCTTTCTGTAGGAGCCACCGGACTTCTCGGCATTCTTCTTTGCGATCTCCTCTACTTCGCCCATGACATCGTAGCCCTCTGGGTGTGCAAGAACGACATCCATGCCGAATCTTGTGAAGAGGCCGATGACACCCTGTGGAACCGAAAGCGGCTTTCCATAGGATGGAGAGTATGCCCAGGTCATTGCGACCTTCTTGCCCTTGAGATTCTCGACTCCACCGAAGTAGTTGATGAGGTGCAGGAAGTCTGCCATCGTCTGTGTCGGATGGTCGATATCGCACTGCAGGTTCACAAGGGTCGGTCTCTGCTCGAGAACTCCGTCGTTGTACCCCTCCTGGACTGCCTCGGAGACGGTCTTCATATAGGTGTGGCCCTTTCCGATGTACATATCGTCCCTGATGCCGATGACATCTGCCATGAAGGAGACCATGTTCGCAGTCTCTCTGACAGTCTCGCCATGTGCAATCTGGGATACCTTCTCATCGAGATCCTGGACCTCGAGTCCGAGGAGGTTGCAGGCAGATGCGAAAGAGAAGCGGGTCCTGGTCGAATTGTCCCTGAATACAGAGATTCCGAGACCAGAATCGAACACCTTGACAGAGATGTTGTTCTCTCTCATTGCCCTGAGAATCTCGGCAACCTCGAAGACTGCTGAAATTTCATCATCGCTCTCCTTCCAGGTATGGAAGAAGTCATTGAGATACATGTTTTCGGTCCTGAGACCCTTCAGGGTCTTTATCATTGCCTGCATTTCGGCCTTTGTTTTCTTCATTCTCTCACTCCTTGGCAAAAGTACGTTTGCCTGCAATTTCACTCTAGCACGAGTATTGCAGGTTTACAAGTCAAAAATGTTGCGATTTGTTGCAGAGAAGAGATGCAGATAATTTGATTATTGCCAGGTTTTGGGCCATTATATCTGTATCCGGATATCGAAGAGAGGTGAAAATGGACTATAGAGGCTACTTCAGACAGGAGCTCGAGGCTCTTGAGAACGGGACCATCGAGAGAGTCACTGTGATCAGGGGAGAGAATACAGGACTCGAGATTCTCTCGGACGGAGAGAACATAATAGCCACGAACCGCCCTCCTCTCTGCGATGACTTCTCATCCACGATTTCGGAGACGATACAGGCAACGCCGCACATTGTAATGTTCGGCTCGGGCCACATTGCAAAGGCGCTCTATGATCTTTGCTGTCTGCAGGGTCTTCCGACGACAGTCATAGACCCAAGGCCGGAGATGAACAGCAGTGAGCGCTTTCCGAAGGCCACCAGATACATCACGGAGTATGATTGCGTACCAGATGAGATATCGAGGATATTCAACCCCTACTTCTGCATCTTCACTCACGGACATCTGAAGGACCTCGAGGCTCTGGAGTATCTGCTCGAGAACCGGCCTGCTGCCCCATACATCGGGATGATCGGCTCGAAGAACAAGATAGAGCAGGTATACTCCATGGCAGAGGAGCACGGCTTTGAAAGAGAGGAGCTCGAGAGGGTCCATGCACCAATAGGTCTTGAAATAGGCGGTGATACTCCACAGGAGATTGCAATCTCGATCATGGCAGAGATAATCAGCACCTACTCGAGAAGAAGACATGTGCATACTATCGACATTCCATTCCTCGAGAAGCTGACAGAGCAAAGAGAGGGTGTTCTCTTGAGGATAGTATCGAAGTCGGGCTCCGGTCCAAGGGCTGTCGGTACGATGATGCTCGTAACGCAGGATGGCCATGAGGGTACAATCGGCGGAGGAAAACTGGAATTGAAGGTCATAGAGGATGCAAGGAGTCTGGAAAGGGAGACAGAGATCCGCCACTATGGGCTCGACAATGAGGATCTCGGAATGGCCTGTGGAGGAGATGTGGACATTCTCTTCCAGAAGCTCGACTGAAAGAATTGGACTACCCTCGAAGGTAGTCCAATCTGTTCTCTACTCCAGCTTTCCAAGTGCCCTCAGCAGCTTCTCTGGGCTCATCGGCCAGCTTGTAAGCCACACCCCGCAGGCATCGTGGATTGCAATGCCTATTGCAGGCGCAGCTCCATTGCAGGCTATCTCGGAGATCGACTTCGCACCGTATGGACCATACTTGTCATCAACATCCACAAGCACTGCCCTGAAGTCCTCCGGAGCCTCTGTTATCATAGGTGTTCCATAGTCGGTCAGGTTGGCGTTGATGCACACTCCATTCCTGTCGAGCTTCATATCCTCGTAGAGCGAGTGTCCGATCGACTTCATCGCAGCACCGTACATCTGGCAGAGTGCTATCTCCGGATTGATCGGGGTTCCTGCATCCTGAAGTGCGTAGAACTTCTGCACCTTTATCTCACCGGTCCTCGTATTCACAGCGACCTGTGCAAAGTGCGCACCGTATGGAACCGAGGAGGCCTTGGTCACAAAGGAGCCGTGCGCAATGCACTGTCCCCTGCCTTCTCCGCTTATTGCGGTATGCGAAAGCTCTGCATATGCAAGGACCCTTCCACTTCTCCTGGAGAAGACCTCGCCCGGATACCTCAGCTCAAGATCCGAAGCACTCTCGTCCAGCTGGAGTGCGGCCTCTTCGAGGATGAGCTTTCGGAGCTTCTTTGCAGCATCCAGGGAGGCATTTCCACTGAAGAAGGTACCAGAGGATGCGTAGGAGCCGGTATCGAAGGCGCAGGAGTCCGTGTCGCCGGAGACGACAGTTATCCTGTCCATCGGCAGCTTCAGCACCTCGGCACAGATCTTTGCTGAGACAGTATCCAGTCCTGTACCGATATCGGCACCACCACTGTTGAGGATGACAGTTCCATCGGTCTCGAGCTTGCAGATGGCCTCAGCGTGGTCAAGCCCGGGAAGTCCAGAGCCCTGCATGATCATGGCAAAGCCCTTTCCTATCTTCCAGTCGGGGTCCTTCGAGACCTCTCTCTTTCCCCACTCGATCATCCTGCAGCCCTCTTCTATGGCCCTGTCAAGGCCACAGGAGCCGACCGGAACGATGTTTCCCGCCCTGCCTTCGCCAAGGCCGGCAAGGATATCGAGGCGGTAGCCCTCGTAGACATGGTTCTTCTCTACAAGCGTCCTGTAGTCTACGCCCAGCTTCTCTGCAAGCTGTGCCATGACCATCATGAGACCATATGTACCCTTAGGCGTTCCGTAACCCTGATATGCTCCTGCAGGAGGAGTGTTCGTGTAGTAGATCTCGAGATCGTACTTCATGTTCTCGACTGCAAAGAGCGGAAGAGTCTTCGAGCAGGAGTTCATTGGAACAGTGAGACAGTGGTTGCCATATGGTCCGGTGTTGGCCTTTACTTCCATGTAGATGGCAGTTATCCTTCCATCCCTGTTTCCACCCATCTTGACGTAGACCCTCATCGGATGGCGGGTCGAGTTGGCGATGAACTCCTCTTTTCTTGTGTTCCTGTAGTAGACCGGCTTTCCAGTGATCCAGGTCGCATATGCAGTGACATCCTCGACAAGGATATCCTGCTTGGAGCCGTAGCCTCCTCCGACCCTCTCCTTTATGACATGGATGCGGTTCTCTGGAATCTGGCACACCCAGCCGACAATCCTTCTGACATGGTATGGAACCTGTGTAGAGGCGTGGACGACGAGTCTTCCACCTTCGATGTGGCAGTAGCAGACGTGCGGCTCGAGCGGTGCATGCTGTATCTGGCTGGTCTGGTATGTCCCCTCCACGACTGCATCACAGCTTTCGAAGGCCTTATCGACATCCCCTATCTCGCCTCTGTTGGAAGCTGCAAGATTGCGGTGCGGATCTGCTCTGAGCGGGAACTGGTAGACGACCTTTCCCTCCCGTGGATCTCCTGAATGGCTGTTGTACTCCTCAAGGTCTGCAGGAGCACCGCTTCTGTACTCTACAGGCCCATTGTGCACGATAGGTGCACCCTTTTCCATCGCCTCCTCGACTGTGAAGACAGCCTCTGTCGGCTCGTACTCGACCTTGATGAGAGAAGCGGCCTTCAGTGCTATCTCCTCGCTTCTCGCAACTATACCGGCGACCCTGTCGCCTACATGGCGGACCTTCATGTTGAAGAGTCTCCTGTCGTGGGGACTCGGCTCAGGATTTCCCTGGCCTGCGGACATGTAGTAGACATCCGGGCAGTTGAATGCTGTGATTATGGCCGCAACACCATCGAGCTTCTCGGCCTCGCTGGTATCGATCGACCTGATATAGGCAGATGCGAATGGGGACCTGAGTATGTGGAGTGTGTAGGCATCGGAGGGGACCTTGTCCTCTACGAAGACCCTCTCTCCTGATACAAGAGAGGCTCCATCTATCTTGTCGAAGGGCTTTCCAACGATATCGAGCCGTGGACGGAAGGAGGGTGCTATCTGGGAGCGGTACTCACCATAGTCCCTCAGCTCTGTTGCGAGCTTGACTGCAAGGTAGTAGTGCTCATAGCCTGCATCCCTGATGAAGATTCCTGAGAGCACATCCCTGATCTCCTCTCTCGTCGGGTAGGGAGTTCTTTCAAGGAGCCATGTAAGGATGAGGGCTGCTGCAGGTGCATTGTAGGCACTCTGCACGACACCAGCGCTTACCATGGCCTTCTGGACGCAGTTGAGCTTTCGTCCAGAAAGCAGCGATTCTGCTGTCCTTATCTCGGCACCCTCTGCCTGATAGAAGAGTATGAGGTTCGAGTATCTCAGCCTTCCATTGAATATTATCGTATCCGAGCCGGCAAAGCCCTCTCTGTCGTCACTGTCCCTGACGCTTGAGAAGCCTGCCCTGTAGAGAACATCGCGAAGTCTGGCTGTCTCATCTGCGACCAGGGTCATATTCTCACCGTTGATTCTGCAGACAATCCTCATAGTGCCTCCTCCAGCTCGAAGACGGTCCTGGCAAGGTATCTCTTGTACTCTGCACTGCCTTCGACTGTATCCCTGTACTCTGCCCTCTTCCAGATATCTGGAGAGGTACCGCATACGAGAGGAGAACCCTTGACCGAGAGCGCATAGCGGTCTTTGACTCTTGCTGCGATCAGAGCAGCATGGGCACTTGCAGTGATGCCGAAGCGGCGGACATAGCCGGTGCAATGTGGATCGACGATGAAGTATTCGATCACTCTTCTGCAGCCCGTATTGAAGTATTCACTGACAGCCTTCAGCTCCTTTCCATGGGGAGTTGTCGACATGAAGTGGACATTTGCGGCAGAGAGTGCGGCAGCAAGGTAGCTGTCATCTCTTCTGGCCGCGATGTTTCCACCGATAGTGGCCGCATTCCTCTTCTCGAATGAGGCACAGAAGCGGCAGGCACTCTTGAGATACTCGGGAACGAGTGGAGAGTCGATCAGATCCTGGAGCGCTGCAAGTGCACCGATGCGGATCAGACCATCCTCCATCACCTCGATTTTGGCAGGTACAAGACCATTGATATCTATCAGCTCGGTCGTCTCCTTCAGAGGACCTCCGAGTCTCAGGACCTCGGTGCCCCCTGCAAGGTAGAGGGAATCATCGAGTTCCTTTCTCAGTTTGACTGCATCGAGAGCAGATACCGGATGATGTATGACCATCTCATCTATCTCCTTTATTCTATGATTCCGGCTTCAGGAGCCTTTGCACACTCCTCAAGGAAGTGTCCGAGCATTCTCCTTGTTGCAGAGCGTCTGTACTCCGGCATCGCATGAGGTGATATGATGCTGTTCCAGCCATCGAGCACAGAGTCGATCAGGTCCGGAAGCTCCTCGAGAGACTTTCCGATTATGATATTCTCGACATCCCTGCTTCTTCTTACCTTCGGTCCTGCAGCTCCCGAGGAGGCCCTGAAGTCCCTGATGATGCCATCCTCGACCTTCATCAGAGCCGAAAGCGAGAGCTTGCTTATAGCATTTGCCTTCCTGGTGCCGATCTTCCTGTAGTAGCAGTAGGTGTAATCCGGCCTGGGAATCTTGACTGCGACTATCAGCTCATCGTCCCTGAGATAGTTCTTCTTTGCTCCGATGATGAAGTCATCGACCTTCATCTCCCTCTTTCCTGTCGAGCTCTGGAGCACGACTCTGGCATCGAGGAGAATCAGCGGCTGGGGAAGATCTCCCTTCGGAGAGGAGTTTCCGATGTTTCCTCCGATAGTTGCAGTGTTCCTCAGTGAGACTGCTCCCATGAGAGAGGCGGCCTTGCGGACAAGGTATGGGACTCTCTCGTCAGCTGCTATCTCACTGCTTGTCGAAAGTGCACCTATCACAACAGTGCCATCCCTCTGTACACTTATGCCCTTGAGCTCATAGAGCTGCGAAATAAGGAGGATCGGGAATGGGAATACTGGTGTGATTCCTACGCCTCTCTTGTATGCGACCATAAGATCGGAGCCACCTGCAAGCGGTCTTGCACCTGTGTTCTTCCTGATATCGAGCGCCTCCTCGAGCGAGGATGGAATGTAGCATTCGTTCACCATAGACCCTCCCCCTTCCTGCTTGCCAGGAGAATGGAATCGACTATCAGGTCGTAGCCGGTACAGCGGCAGATGTTGCCGCTGATGGCAAGTCTGACATCGGCTTCGCTTGGATGCGGATTTCTTAGAAGCAGTGCCTGTGCGGCCATCACCATGCCGGGGATGCAGAAGCCGCACTGTACAGCTCCACCCTCTGCAAAGGCCTCGATTATGCATCTTCCCTGCTCTGTATCCCTGAGCCCTTCGATGGTGACGATCTCATCACCGCTGATCGCACCTACCGGGATTATGCAGGAGGTGACAAGTCTGCCATTCTTGAGTACGGAGCAGGCTCCGCACTCTCCCTCTCCACAGCCCTCCTTGGTGCCTGTAAGCTGGAAGCCCTCGCGCAGGACATCCACAAGTCTCTTAAGTGGATCGCCATCGAAGGCGACTCTTTTTCCATTCAAGGTAAAATATATCTTGCTCATCTTCTGTCAATGACCCCCTGGAGATCCTCCGGTGGCATCGGAATCGAGAATGTATCCCTTCCGATCGCCCTTTCAACTGCACCCATGTAGGCGGCATCTGCTCCGTTGAATACCAATTCGCCCATGCCCTTTGCACCATTCGGTCCCCATGGATATGGATTATCGACAAGGAACCACTCCTGTCGTGGGAAGTCCATACTGGTAGGGATTATGTAGTCGGACATGCTCGTCTGCCTGAAGCGGCCATTTCTCGACTCCATCTTCTCCATAGCAGCATAGCCGAGCGACTGGATTATTCCTCCATTGACCTGTCCGTGGACGATGAGCCTGTCGATAGGTCTTCCGATATCGTGGCTCGACCAGATACCCTTGACGGAGACCTCGTTCGTAAGCCTGTCGACCTCGACCTCTACTACTGCAGCTCCCCAGCCGTAGCCAAGGTATGCGTCTCCTCTGAATGTGGCCTGGTCCCAGGGATGACCCTCTGGGTGCTCATACTGCTTCACGACCTCGAAGTCGCCCTCGCTCCACCTCTCCTTCATCTCCTTTGCGGCCTTTTCGCAGAGGAAGCCAACTATCATCGTAGAGCGGCTTGCGGCCGTCGGACCGGAGTCCACGACCTTGGATGTATCCGGGTTGTCGTAGATGACATTGTCGATATCGATTCCGATAGTGGCCGAGACTATCTTCCTCATTATCGATCTGAAGCCCTGGCCCATCTCGGTAGAGCCACAGAGTATCTCGACCTTCTCCCCTGTCTTTCTCAGCTTGAGCTTCGCCTTTATGATCGCCTGCTCTCCGTTGCCGGTGAAGGCACCACCGTGGTTGTAGAAGCTTATGCCGATGCCCTTTCCGGAACCTATTCCATACTCCTTCACCTTCCTGAAGTAGTCCGAGGCATCCGTTACCTGCTTCATCATCTCCTCGAGAACGACCTTCTCGACGATGTGCCCCTGTGTGATCGTCTCATCGCCCTGCTTGAGGAAGTACTTCCTCTTGTACTCTGCCGGATCGAGACCGAATCTTCTGGCGATGTGGTCCATATGCATCTCGATTGCATATAGGGTCTGCGGTGCACCGAAGCCTCTGAAGGCACAGGTCGGGAAGCAGTTGGTCGCGACCCCATATCCCCAGGCCCTTGCGGCTGGGAAGTGGTAGACACCTGTCGAATGGAAGACACCGCGCTGCAGAACAACGTAGGAGGAGGATAGGTATGCTCCAGCGTTGTAGTATATCTTTATATCTGTACCCAGAATGTCTCCGTTTCTGTCGACGCCGGTCCTGAAGACGGTCCTCGATGGGTGTCTCTTGACACTGAACTCCATATCCTCCTCTCTGTCGAATATGAGGAAGATCGGCTTTCTGATCCTGTTGCAGGCGACGATGAGAGGACCTGCAAGCACATCGGGGAAGTGCTCCTTGCCACCGAAGGCTCCTCCTGTAGTCATCTGCCTGACTACGATATCCTCGGGCTTCAGACCCATGGTGCAGGCGATGGAGGTGCGGATGTAGAATGGACACTGCGCAGATGCGTAGATCACGAACTGGCCATTCTCATAGTTGCAGGCGACGGAGTTGGTCTCCAGATGGACATGCTCCTGGTATCCGGTCTCGAAGGTCTCCTCGATTATCGTATCGGCCATCTGGAGGGCCTCGTCGACACTCCTTCCCATCTCGCACTCGAGCGAGCACATGATGTTGTCTTCTCCACTGATGACAGCCTTCTTCTCGAGCGCTTCGTCAAGCGTCGTGACTGCAGGAAGCTCCTCGTACTCGATCTCGACCTTCTTCTCGAGCTCGTAGAGTATGCCTCTGTCCTTTCCGACCAGGAGTGCGATCGTCTCTCCGATGTACCTGACATCGTTCTCTGCAAAGCACCTCCAGTCCTCTGCGATCATGTGGAGCGCATTCTTCCCACCCTCGGGAATGTCCTTTGCCGAAATGAAGTAGTAGCCTTCAGGCAGCACTGGGACCTTTATGGACAGGATATTCGCCCTCGCCTTTGTCGATCGGACCATCCTGGCATAGAGCATCCCATCAAGGCGGAAGTCGCATAGGTACGTCGCCTCACCCCTCGCCTTCTCGTATGCATCCACTCTCTTCATCTCATCAGTAATCTGCATAAGTGCCATGGTTCCTCCGCAAAACACCATTGCAGAACGAATTAGTCAATGGTGCCGAGCTTTAGTCTATAGGGGAATTATACACTGATTTGGATGGGGTGAAATCAAAACTTTGCTGATTATGTTGCGTTTTGTTGTCAAATAATACAGAAGACCATATCCCGTACGAGATATGGTCCTGAGAAGGAAGGCCGATTTCTATGCCTGCCTGGGGCTTCTTCTTGAAAGGATATTCATAAGAATGAAAATGGCTCCGATCACTAGAAGACCTGCAAGGTCCGTGAAGGTTCCAGGGACCATCATCATCAGACCGGCTGCAATGAGGGCGATCCTGAGGATTGCAGGAATATGTCTGAAGAGGTGCCCATTGAGAGCCGCTGCGATTGCAAAGAGTCCGAGGACAGAAGTGATTATGACCTGGATGAGCTGGATCGGATTTCCGACTCCTTCGAGCAGCATGATCGGGCTGTAGGCGAAGATGTATGGGATGATGAAGGCGGCGATTGCGAGCTTTGTCGCATTGAAGCCGGTCCTCATCGGGCTTGCCTTTGCGATTGCGGCACCTGCGAAGGCTGCCAGGGCAACTGGTGGCGTTATATCTGCCACGATACCGAAGTAGAAGACGAAGAAGTGGGCTGAGACCGGTGAGAAGCCGAGCTGGATCAGGATCGGAGCACAAGTAGATGCCATGATGCAGTAGTTTGCAGTGGTCGGAACGCCCATACCGAGGACGATACAGCAGAGCATGGTCAGGAAGAGACCGATTATCGTGATGCTGCCTGCCAGGTTGACGATCAGGTTGATGAGGATCGAAGCAAGACCTGTAACTGTTATGCAGCCTGCGATGATGCCGGCCATGCCGCATGCAACTGCAACTGTGATGGCACCCTTGCTGCCGGCACTCAGTGCGTCGATGGAAAGGAAGAGCGTCCTCTTCAGGCAGTCGACCAGTACTGCTGAGGCACTCTCATCCCTTCTCTCCTCCCTCTGGCTGAAGTAGAGGTTTATGAAGCCGATCAGGATTGCCGCGAATATCGAGAAGGCTGCAGACCAGGCCATTGTCCTTGCACCGGTCGCGACCAGTGTAATGAGAAGGATCAGTGGGAGGATCAGATAGCAGTTCTTTGCAAGATATGACCACTTTGGAAGCTCGGAGACAGGGATGCCCTTGAGGTTGAGCTTCTTCGCTTCGAGGTGGACTGCGATGAAGATTCCGAGGAAATACAGGAAGGCAGGAAGAATCGCCTTCATTGCGACCTGGGCGTATGGGATGCCGATGTACTCTGCCATCAGGAAGGCAGCTGCACCCATGATAGGTGGCATTATCTGGCCACCAGTTGAGGCGGTAGCCTCGACTGCACCTGCGAACTCGGGCCTGTAGCCGGTCCTCTTCATCATTGGAATCGTTATGGAGCCGGTAGTTACAGTATTTCCGACAGAGGAGCCGGAGACCATGCCGCACAGTGCGGATGAGATGACTGCGACCTTGGCAGGTCCGCCCGAGGACCAGCCGGCAATCCTGTTTGCAAATGCGATGAAGAAGTTCGCGATGTTGGTCCTTTCAAGGAAGGCACCGAAGATGATGAAGAGAACGATGTAGGTGTAGCAGACGTTGGTAGGTGTGCCGATTACACCGTTCGTCGAGTAGAAGAGCTTGAATATGATGTTCTTCAGCGCCTGATAGAGATTGGGGTTGAAGGACATCTGGTTGTAGAATGCAAATGCGATGAGCAGCGAGCAGATGACAAGGATAGGAAGACCTACGCTTCTTCTGCACAGCTCCATCAGGACAAGGATACCTACTACGCCGATCCAGACGTGATGCGGCTTGATTCTCGTTGCGAGGTTTATGATATCCATCGCATTGAGTGCAAAGTACATGAAGGCACCTGCACCCAGCAGCATCAGTACAATGTCATAGACCGGGACATGGTTGGGTCTCACCCTGCTCTTGTTCATTGGGAATGTGAGGTAGCCTGCAATTATTATGAGAGCGAGGAACCTCGAAAGCCTGATCTCGGGAAGAACGGTCGAGAAGAGAGTCATGTACATGCAGTACAGTGAAAAGAGCGCAAGGAATGCCGTATACAGCTTCTTCGGGACTCCACTCCAGATCCTGGTATTGGACTCCTTGTCATACTTCTGCATGATCGCATTCATTTCGTCCTGTGTCGTTCTCTCTTCCATCTCGTTCCTCCCGTATATATCAGTCAATATGGCCTATTACTTTACGTTGATTCCCTTCTCGGCAAAGTACTTCTTTGCACCTGGGTGGTATGGGACACTGGTGATGGAAGAACCGTACTCGAGGTTGACCTCAGCATACTTTGCATGGCTGGAGGTGAGGTTCTTGGCGTTGTCGAAGATATCCTTTGTCAGAGCGTAGACAGCATCCTCGCTGACAGTATTCCTTGCAAGTACGACTGCACCTACACCAACTGTCTGAGCGGAGGATTCCATGTTGTATGTGGATGCCTCGATCGTGCATGGAGTGTAGTATGGGCTGAGAGCCAGGAGCTTCTGGATGTGCTCCTCGTCGAGGGATACGAGGCTGACCTTCTTTGTAGTGGAGAGGTCGGTCACTGCTGTTGTCGGAGCACCTGCTACGATGAAGGCAGCGTCGATCTTGCCATCTCTGAGTGCATCTGCAGAGTCGCCGAAGGACTGGTAGGTAGGAGTGATATCGCTCTCTGTGAGGCCATATACGCCGAGGATGTCGATTGCATTGAAGTATACACCTGAGCCGGCAGCACCGATGGAGACGTTCTTGCCCTTGAGGTCGGCAACGGTCTTGATGCTTGGGTTGATGGTGACGATCTGGACCTGCTCTGCATAGAGTGCACCTACTGTGCTGAAGGACTTTATAGGCTCGCCCTTGAAGAGGTTCGTTCCATCATATGCATATGCCATGACATCGGACTGGCAGAATGCAAGCTCTGCATTTCCATCCTCGAGCTCGAGGATATTTGCCCTGGAACCATTGCCTGCAACACCGACGACAGTGATGCCGGCATTGTTGGTTGCGTGCTGTGCGATTACAGAACCGAATGCATAGTAGGTTCCAGCCTCACCACCAGTAACGAATCTGAGCTTTGCAGGTGCAGAAGCGGCTTCTCCCTGTCCGCCAGCAAAAAGCATGCCTGCAACGAGCACAAGTGCGATAAGAGTCATGGAAAGTCTCTTCATATGTTTCCTCCTTGGGATATTACTTGAAACGGGACAGATCTGTCCCGGATTACAGCTTTTTAATTTAACTCAAAAAAGTAATAAAGTCTACAAGCTTATTCCATTTTTGACATTGTAGGAGAAAGCTTGGCCTCAAATGGGCAAAAACTAAGATGTCCACGACTGTATAAGTGATGATGCTATTCTTTCTGTGACGGCAGAAGGAAGCCAAACCCAGTTCATGCTTTTTTGAGAGAAGCATGGCAACGTGACTATCTCATGCAAAAAAATCGAACAGGTTGGTTATCGATTACTTATTCAGCGGGAGCAGGGAGCTGCCTGGCAGTTCCCTGGAACCCATTAACAAAATGAGAAGAGGCAGCGTCCACTTCACGTTCGAATGTATCGTCCCTGTTGCAGTCAAATCCATTATTTTAGGAGGGCCATATATGAGGCTCGACGGCTACGAGAGGATCCTTGGCCTGGATCTCTCGAAGAGGACATTCAAGGCCTGCATCCTATCAAGGGACAGGAACTTCGAGGACAGGAAGATCATTCCCGGCTCGATGTCGCCAGAGGGAAGGAGACAGTTCATATCGACACTGGGAAAGACGGACATCGTCGCAATGGAGGGAGGAACCTCGTCCAGCAACTTTGCGAGGGAGATCGAGGCAAGCGGCGTAAAGGTCCTGCTTCTCAATCCGGGAAAGCTCCACATCATCTACCAGTCCCAGGTAAAGACCGACAGGCAGGATGCCGTCAAGATTGCAAGGTATGTCAGGGATACTGCAGAGGAGAGCATCGTCAGGATACCGGTTCCCTCTCAGGAAGAGTCCAACATCAGGGAAGTCATGAATTCCTACGACTTTGCAAAGAAGCAGCGGACCATGCTCGTCAACAAGCTTCATTCCATCTTCAACATGAACGGCATTCCAACGGTGAAGAGGAGCGATCTCTCCGACAACCGGTCCAGAATCGATGCAATCAGTGCCCATCTGGATGGACTGCCATTCGAGGATGCCTGCATGGTGGAGTCCATGATAACCGTCACGGAGAACCATATCGAAGGATACAGGGAGATGATGAGAAGGCACATACTGGAGAATCCCGAGACTGCGCTGCCATGGCTTTCGCTTCCGGGAATCGGACTGATAACAGCGGCATCCCTGCTTGCCTATGCAGGAGACTGCAGCAGGTTCTACTCTCCGGGGCAGCTCAGGAACTATGTGGGTCTGGTGCCAAGGATCGACCAGTCTGGTGACCACAGCTACATCGGGGGAATCTCATCCTATGGCTGCAAGACCATCAGGAAGAACATCGTGCAGGCTGGCTGGTCCTTCGAACACAGAAGCAACGACTGTCCGCTCAAGAGGGAATGGGATGCACTTGCAGCCAGGAACAAGAGGAAGCAGACCATCGCCATACACATGGCAAACAAGCTTCTGTCCATTGGATGGACACTCCAGAAGAAGAGGGAACTGTACAACGGCTTCGTCGACCATAGCTACCTGATACGGAAGCTGAGGCAGGAAAAACTAGAGGCCATCGACACAAGCTCCTTTCCAGAACTCGGCTGATGGCCATCATTAGTTCGATTTACCAGATCTGAGCTAATGGTACATTGCCACATCCTTGAATGCAACCCCTAACAAGGGGCTGGTTTGCTGTCGCCTGACAGAAATCTACTTATCTACTTTACTGAAGAGAGTTATGCATAATTGGGCAATTATCATTGACAGTCTTGGACAAAC
>LVBC01000113.1 GCA_001604265.1 Spirochaetales bacterium Spiro_01 | reverse complement strand
CCTCTAGAATTGAGTCTGATATGGAGGAACCATGGATCAGAATGTCTATAGACAGTATATCCAGATACTGAAGGAAGAATTGATTCCAGCACTTGGCTGTACAGAGCCTATTGCAATCGCATACGCATCGGCCAAGGCGCGCGAGGTCCTCGGAGAAGAACCGGTCCACATCACTGCCCGCTGCAGTGGCAATATCATAAAGAACGTAAAGGGCGTCATCGTCCCGACGACATACAACCTGAAGGGAGTCGAGGCCAGTGCCATCGTCGGCGCTGTCGGAGGAAATCCCTCAAAGAAGCTCGAGACCCTTTCAGATGTAAGACCAGAGCACATCGAGAAGACAAGAAGGCTCCTTGCCGAGAACTTCTGCAACGTCGAGCTCATCGAGGGAGAATCCAACCTGGATATAATCATCGACATGAAGGGTGAGCACCACACCGCCCTTGTCGAGATCGTCTATACACATACCAACATCTGCAGGATCGAGAAGGATGGTCAGGTACTCCTTGATAAGGTCAAGAGTCCAGATCACGGCTCTGCAGCCGACCGCTCCCTTCTCAACCTCGATGACATCTTCCTCTTTGTACGAGAGCTGGATATCGACGATATCAGAGATGTACTCGACATGCAGATGAAGTACAACTACGAGATTGCCCAGGAGGGGCTCAGAAAGGGCTATGGAGCCCACGTCGGCCCTACTCTGATGCAGCACTACCCTGACAGCGTCGAGCTTCGTGCAAGGGCCTTTGCCGCAGCTGGCTCTGATGCCAGAATGAACGGCTGCGTACTTCCTGTCGTCATCAACAGCGGAAGTGGCAACCAGGGCATGACCATCACCCTTCCGATCATGGTCTATGCAGAGCATCTTCAATCCAGCGCAGAAGAGAGATACAGGGCACTTGCACTTGCCAATATAATCGCAATCTACCTGAAGTCCGGTCTTGGAAAGCTCTCGGCATACTGCGGAGCTGTCTCTGCTGGCGCATCTGCCGGTGCCGGAATCGCATACCTCTACGGCTCCAGCCGCAAGGTAATCGAGGACACTCTAGTAAATGCACTTGCAAACGTCTCTGGAATAGTCTGCGACGGCGCAAAGGCCTCCTGTGCAGCAAAGATCGCCTCCTCTGTCGAGGCTGCCCTGCTCGGCTTCTTCATGGCCCAGAAGGGACACGTCTTCCCTGCAGGAGAGGGACTTGTCCAGGTGGACACAGACAAGACCATCCAGGCAATCGGAAGGATGGGCAGGGTCGGAATGAAGTCGACCGATGTCGAGATACTGAAAATAATGATAGGACAGTAACAGGAATAGTACCTACCTCCTCCCTTGGGGTCTATCGAAAGATAGGCCCCATTTAATTTCTCTTCAGAGCAAAAAAATGGACGTACCTGAAAAAGTACGTCCACGGAAAAAACATTACTGTGCAGTTCTTCAGGCTGCAGCTGGAGCTACCTTTGCCTGTCTCTTTGCCAGGAAGTAGAGTGCAAAGAAGATTGCAACTGCAATTGCCGATGGAACCTTGTAAGGTGTGATTGCAACGACTGCAAGGGCGATGAAGAGAGCTCTCATTGGGAGACTTATCTTCTTCTCGATATAACCCTGGATGCCGATTGCAAGGCTCAACGATACTGTGATTCCACTGAGCAGTGTGATCAGCGTTGTCAGATCGAAGGCAAAGTGCAGATAGTCGTAGTTGTATGCGAAGGCAAATGGGAGGATGAAGCCTGTGATGCCGAGCATGAAGCTGGTCCAGCCGACCTTCATCGGGTTCTCCTTTGCAATACCTGCAGCTGCGTAGGAGGCTACAGCAACTGGTGGTGTGATTGCAGAGAGGGATGCGAAGAAGAGCAGGAAGAGGTGTGCTGCAAATACCGGAAGACCGAGTGTGGTCAGTGCCGGTGCGATTACAGTCGCACAGACGATGTAGGCTGCTGTTGTAGGAAGTCCCATGCCGAGGATGATACAGACGAGCATTGAAAGTACCAGAGAGACTGCAAGTGAGCTTCCACCCATTCTGACGATCAGGTTGGAGAACTTGAGTCCTACGCCAGTAAGTGAGAAGACACCTACGACGATACCGGCAGTTGCACAGGCACTGAGTACAGAGCAGAGCGACTTTCCGGACTTTACACAACCCTCGGAGAGGTCCTTTACCGTCATGCGCTCCTTTGGATCTAAAAAGCCGCAGATGATTACTGCCAGGGTCGACCAGATTGCAGAGACCATTGGGCTCTTCTTCAGTCCAATGAGCAGAACGAGGAGAACTGCAATTGGGATAAAGAGCTTCAGGCTTCTCTTCAAGGACTCCTTGAGGTCTGGGATCATGGACTCATCGAGACCCTTGATGTCGTACTTTACAGCCTCGAGGTCTATCATCTTGAAGAGACAGATGTAGTACATCAGTGCTGGGATTATGGCACCGAGACAGATGGTCGCATAGGAGATACCTGTGATATCGCTCATTACGAAGGCGGCTGCACCCATGATAGGAGGCATGATCTGTCCACCTGTGGATGCGACCGACTCGACAGCACCTGCAACTGCAGATCTGTAGCCATTTCTCTTCATCAGAGGGATGGTGAACGAGCCTGTGGATACTACGTTGGCAACACAGCTTCCGGAGATAGTTCCGAAGAGCGCACTTCCAACGACTGCCATCTTTGCAGGACCACCGCGCTTTCTGCCGGTGATGGCGATTGCGAAGTCCTGGAAGATCTTGTCGGCGCCGGAGGCGTTGAGGAAGGCTGCGAACATCAGAAAGAGGAATACGTTGTTCGCACAGGTAGCTGTTGGTGTTCCGTAGATACCTCGGTCGGAGAAGAGAGCGAAGATTATTCTCTTGAATGTCAGCTGTCTGTTTCCGAAGAGACCGGGAATCCTATGTGCAATCAGGGCATAGCCGATTGCAACGAGAGCGATGATAGGCAGAGCAAGGCCAAGGGTCCTTCTTGCGGACTCGAGGATGATCAGGACGAGGACGATACCGAAGAAGTAGATCATCTTGTTCGTCATGACGCTGTTCTGCATGTCATCGACGTATGCGTCGAAGTTGAGAATTACATAAAGAGATGCAACTACCCCAAGGATTATGATGGCCCAGTCGACGATATGGCATATCGTATGGACGGCCTTGCTGGCCTCTGGCCTCTTGCGGTCAAGTGGGTAGTAGAGGAATATCAGGACTATGGCGACCATTACATGCAGCGCATAGAACTTGATACTTGGCATTCTTGCGAAGGTGAACTGCCCGATGTGGAATGCAATTGTATATAGAGATACCAGGAGAATGACATACCTGACAAACTTCTGATATAGACCTTCTGTTTTCATAATAGCTCCTGAAAGAGGAAGAGATCAAAAGCATGCATGGCATAGGACCATGCATGCCTTCAAGATTTGATCAGCGGAGTGAATCTGGGATCTTGACACCCTTCTCGTCAAGATACTTGACTACGCCAGGATGAAGCTTGACATTGAAGTAGACCTCATTCTCTGGGGTGACGTTGGTAAGTCCCTTGTAGACCTGTACGAGAGCTGGGTTGTTCTCGAAGAGGGTCTTTGCGATGTCATAGACATCCTGCTCTGAAAGCTTTGCAGAACAGACTGCGAAGTTCCATTCGGTGACGGTATCGTACTCTTCGGTAACGCCCTTGTAAGCGCCCTTAGGCATCTTTGCTGCAGTGTAGAATGGCTTCTGGCTGATCAGGAACTCCTGCTGCTCCTTTGTAAGGCCGATGAAGTGCAGAGGTGTGGAAGCCTCGAGCTCGGCGATAGCTGGGAATGGTGGGAGTGAGAAGAGCAGAGCTGCATCGATATTGCCCTGGGAGACAGCTGTAGCTGTAGCACCGTGGCCATCGTTGAAGATGTTTGCTGGGTTGATGTTCATCTTGGGAAGGAGCTCACGGAAGATCTTGTCCATTGCCATACCCTTGGAGCCGAAGCCAACGGTCTTGCCGTTGAAGTCCTCGAGGGTCTTGACTGGGTTGGAGTCCAGAGCGTAGATGGTGAGATAGGATGGATAGAGAGGGAGGAAGCCTCTGATGTTCTCCATTGGCTTGCCGCTTGTCAGCTGGCCAGAGAGGCCCTGCTCGATGGAGGAAGCCATTGCGATACCGAAGTCAGCATCGCCATTCTCGATGAGAACGAGGTTGGCAGAGCCGCCACCAGTCTCTTCTCCTGTTACGATGAATCTGTCCGGGAAGAGGTTTGTGATTGTGTTTGCAAGGCCTGCGCCTACTACATAGAAGTTACCACCGGAAGAACCTGTTGCGAATGTGAGACGCTTTGGTGCTGCAGCACCGGACTCACCTGAACCATTAGCCATCAGCTGGAAAGCAAGCAGAGCGACCAGCATGATCAGAAATAGCTTCTTCATACTTATTTTTCTCCTTAAGTTGATTATTTTATTCAGTTTATTTCTCTACCATCATGAAGACCCTGAGGGAACGGAAGGCCGTACCTCCCCATAGACCACCACTGAAGGTGTGTCCGCCGATAATTGCGGCAGATACGTGAAGGTGGAGGAAGATCGGAAGGTCCCTGTCAGGGTATACCTGAAGGAGCATCGGATCGCACTGGCTCCAGTCCATAGCCTCGCCAGAGAGGCCTACTACCTCGCAGGCCTCGTGGAAGGTTGTCGGTACCGGCTTGAGTGGAAGCTCGTGCTCAACAGGATTTGCGATTACAAGGTCCTTTGCAGAACCGATCGCATTGAGAAAGAGTGCAGTCTTTATCTTGTTGACCATCAGATAGTCGACGATTGTCTTCTTGATATCCTCGCCCCTTTCAACGGTCATCTCGGCAAATTCCATCATGCTACTTCCTCACCTTCTTCATTGCCTGGCTTGCTGCTATGAGTATTGGATCATAGACAGGTGCTACAGGCGGAGCGTATATGAGATCCAGGTCGTTGACCTCGGATACGGTCATTCCCCTATCGATTGCGGCGACCAGGGTATCGATTCTGATCGCAGCAGACTCGCTGCCCATTCCCTGGGCTCCGAGTAAACGTCCTGAAACAGTATCGAGAATGAAGTTGAGATTCATTATCCTGTGATTCGGGTAGTAGGATGCCTTGTCCCTCTGCTTTATCTCGCACTCGGCAGCGTCATAGCCGGCCTCGCGGGCCTGGGCAAGAGAGAGACCGGTAGCTGCGATGTAGCAGTCGAAGACCTTGGTGACCATGGAGCCCTGGACTCCGTGGAAGGTAGCCTTCTCACCACCTACGCTGCTTCCTGCGACTCTGCCCATCTTGTTGGCTGTTGTGCCAAGTGGGATGTAGCAGGGCTTGCCTGTGATGCTGTTCCTTGCCTCGGCGCAGTCTCCACAGGCCCAGATGGCCGGATCGGAAGTCTGCATGCTGTCATCGACAGAGATCGCTCCCTTGATGCCGAGCTTCAGTCCAGCCTCCTTTGCAAGAGCGCTGTTCGGAACGACACCGATGGACATGACGACCATGTCGCAGGCAACTGTCTCGGTTGAGGAGACAAGGCATGTGACCTTGCCGCCCTCCTCCTTTATTGCCTCTACCTTTGCTCCGAGGTGTACTGTTACACCGTTCTTCTCAAGAGTCTCGAGGACTATCTGTGAGAAGGACTCGGGAAGGAATGGAAGGAGGCGTGGAAGAGCCTCGAAGACGTGGACCTTGAGACCGGCATTGGTGAGCTCTTCAGCGACCTCGAGGCCGATGAAGCCACCACCTACGATACAGCAGGTGGAGCCTGGAACGGAGGCGGTCTTCAGACGGATGCCATCTTCGACGTTTCTAAGGAAGTAGACACCACTTGCATCTATACCCGGAATATTCGGACGGATCGGAGAGGCACCTGTTGCGATTACGAGCTTGTCGTATGGATAGACAGCTTCGGATCCATCGTCGAGGTTTCTGGCCGTGACAGTCTTCTTGACGCTGTCAAGGTGTGTTACCTCGTGGTGGATAAGAACAGGAATGCCCCTCTTCTCTCTCATCTCATCGACATGCAGAGAGACAAGATCATCTGGAGATTCGATCATGCCACCGACGAAGTATGGAAGGCCACAGGAGCCGTAGCTGATGTAGCCGGACTTCTCGAATACGGTGATCTCAAGTGACGGATCGAGACGCTTTGCCTTTGATGCGGCACTGAGGCCAGCAGCCGTTCCCCCAATGATTACAAGTTTTTCTGACATGCCACTTACCTCTTATCTTCTTACACCGTACTTGTCGATGACGCCCATCTCGCCCATCAGCTGCTCGAGCTCGTCTCTTCTGTGACCGGTATACTCCTGATATGGCTTTCTCAGTGGGCCGCCTGGCAGACCGAGGATATCGAGAGCTGCCTTGATTACGATCGGGTTGGAGAAGTCATAGAGCTTCTGGAGCAGTGGGAACCACTTGAAGTACTCCTCTCTGCACTCCTCGACGATCTGCATGCTTGTCCATGGTCTGGAGTACTTTGCGCACTCCTCTGGGATGATGTTGCCACCGATGTTTGCAGTACCGGTACCGCCAACAGCCAGAGTTGGGATGACGATGGAGTACTTTGGATAGTCGCAGCACATGATCTTGACCTTGCCCTTTGTAAGTCTCTGGACCTGTACGAGCTGCTCGACGGATGGCATAGCCTCCTTGTCGACTACGAAGTGAGGATGCTTGTCAGCGAGCTTCTGGATGGTCTCAGGAGTGAGCTGGACACCAAGTCTGGATGGGTTGTTGTAGACACCACATGGGATAGAGATGGAACTCATGACTGTATCCATGTGCTGGAGAGCTGCAACCTGTGGAATGAGAACGTATGGTGGAACTGTGAAGATGACACCGTCGCCACCCTCCTTCTCGATGTACTGTGCCATCTCGACGGACTGCTCGGTTGTAAATGCGGCTGCACCGAAGAATACTGGGATACGGCCGTTTGCGATCTTGATTACCTCGTGGACAATCTTCTTCTTCTCCTCGATGGTAAGAAGTGTTGTCTCACCTGCTGAACCGAGAACGAAGATCTGGCTTGTGCCATACTTGATCTGTCTCTCGATAAGTGTTTCGAAACCCTTGAAGTCGACACTGCAATCGGCCTTGAATGGGGTCGGCATTGCAACAAAAGAACCCTGTAGATTAGTCATTTTTGATTCTCCTAATAGCGTTATTTGCCTGAATTCTACACTCTAATACAAAAAAGTTTTGCAAGAGTGCATCAGTTGTAACTTTTGTTACAAATAATCCAGGTTTCATAGGGAGAATAGCACATATTGAAATTAATTCCTATTATTTTAATAGGTTTATATGGTATTTAATCTTTTCTTATGGATCATTTGAAAAATTGCCTTGAAAAAAGGCAGCCTCCACGCTTGTGAAGACTGCCCTTGAAGGTGTGCCGATGAAGCTATCAGAAGATCTGATGGTAGTCTGCGTCGATCTCCTTGTAGATACTCTTCTTGTCCATCAGTGA
>LVBC01000112.1 GCA_001604265.1 Spirochaetales bacterium Spiro_01 | reverse complement strand
GATCTTCTTCCTCGTGGATGTGACAGGTGAATCAAGGAACAGCACAAAGGTAGAGGCCTGGGGCCTTTCCAGACTCTCATCCGTGATTTCCAATGCCTCCGAGGCAGCCTCCACAAGGAAGGTGACTGTCGTGAGCAGAGATGGGGCTTCAAGAGACTATGACCTGTATGAGATCCTGAGAGAGGGAAACGGCACGGATCCACTTCTCAGTGCAGGTGACAGGGTCATCTTCTCCAAGAGGGGAACCGAGATTACAATCAGTGGAAATGTCAACAGACCTGGTACCTATCAGATAGATGCCGGCGAGACACTCGACCAGGTAATCGACAGGTATGCACATGGTGCAATGACCAGTGCAGACCTCTCGAGCATCAGCATTGTAAGATATGTAAATGGTGAAAGAAGCGAGAGAAAGGTCAAGAAGGGCGACGGAGTTGCACTTTCGGATGGCGATGTCATCTCGATCTTCCCCGCCGAGCTCTACCTCGGTTCTGTAACAGTCGAGGGTGCACTCTCCGATCCCGAGGCCACTGCAGCTGCAAGGGTAGGTGGACAGGCCGCGATCAAGCTCTTCTTCCGCTTTGCTGAGGGTGAGAGAGTCCGCGATCTTGTCGAGGCGATGAGCAGCTACTTCTCTGCCTCCTCGGACCTTGCCGACTGCTACCTCATCCGCGATGGCGTCAGCACTCCGATAAGCTTCTCCGATATACTCTACGGCAACAGCTCTGCCGGGGAGATGGAGCTCAAGAACTCCGATAGATTCGTCATCCCATTCAGCCAGAACTTCGTAACAGTCAACGGTGCAGTCAACTCGACCGGTACCTACGGCTACGTTCCAGGCCGAACTGCCCAGTACTATATCGGTCTTGCAGGCGGTATGTCCGCCCAGGCCAAGAGCAGCAGGGACTATACAATAACAGACAAGAACGGAAACGCACTCGAGATGGATGCTGTCGTCCCGGCAGAGGCTGTCATCGAGGTGACCCGGGACAACTTCGTAACAAACCTGCAGCCTACGGTTGCAGTCGTATCCCTTACCGCAGGTATTCTCGGAATCGTTGCAACAAGCCTTGCAATCCTCCTGCCTCACGTTTATTGATAGGATAGCATAATGGAAAACAACAACAATCTCAGACAGATTGCCGGCGAAGAGGAGATCGATCTCATACAGCTTGTCGTCTCGGTCTTCAGAAGGAAGTTCCTGGTAGCAGGCTTCTTCATTGTCTTCTGCCTGGCAGCATTCTCATATCTCCAGGTAGCTGTCCCGATCTACGAGGCAGATGTGTCCATCATGGTCACGCCGATCTCCGACTCAAGTGCCCTTACCGACCTTCTGACCTCTGGAACCCCATCCACGAAGATCCAGACAGAGGTAGAGCTCCTTTCCAGCCGCAGGACGATCGAGGATGCGCTTGGCAGTCTCGACCTGACAAAGTATGTGAATGCCGAAGGAATCCGCTACTCCGACTTCGAGAAGCCGCTTACGGCACAGTCGATCGAGAACAGCATCTCTGTCTCTCCTGTAAAGGATACCAATATCGTAAAGATAACTGTCCAGAACCCATCTCCGGAGTTCTGTGCCGACTTTGCAAATGCGCTTGCAGAGAGCTACAACACACTGCTTACCAATATTGCAAAGGACAGTGCCTCATCCTCACTTGCCTTCGTCGAATCCCAGATTCCTATCAACGAGGAGGAGGTCCACAAGGCCAGCCAGGCACTTGCCGACTTCCAGAAGGAGAACAGCATAATGCAGGTGACGGAGGAGGGCCAGACCGCTCTTGCCACCTATAGCTACCTGAAGTCCAGGAGGGCTCCTCTGGAGCTCGAGATAAGAGAGGCAGACACCCTGCTTGCCGATCTTGATGTCAAGTTCGATATTGCAAGAGCACTCGCTGATCCGAAGGTCTCTTCTGCCCTTTCCGACTACAGGGCCGCCCAGAATGAGATACTGAAGTACGATCTGATCACGGTCTCGCTGAGTGCAGGTGGAAGGACCGGCAACAACGTGATGACCCAGAGCCAGAGCGCAAGATACTATACACTCTCGCAGTCCGCTACCGAAGCCGAAAGGGCGATCTCTCTCAGAATCGTGGAGCTTTCAGGTGTGGATGTCACCAAAGCGACCTCGTTTTCCAGAGCAATGGCCCAGAAGATAACAGCAGAATCCGAGATCGAACTGATCGAGGAGGAGATGGTCAGAGCTTCCGAGACCCTCGAGAAGATGCCGGATATCGAGAGAAAGCTTGCAGAGCTCCAGTCGGAGGTCACAGTATACGAGACCATGGAGGTCTCACTGCTGCAGATGCTCCACGAAGCAAAGCTCCTGAATGCATCCGTCGTCGACAACGTTACTGAAATCGACAAGGCGCTGATTCCGGAAAAGCCTGTAAGTCCGAGAAAGCTTCTCATAATGGCCGCAGCCGGCCTGATGGGACTTCTCTGCGGTGCACTGCTTGCAATCCTGCTCGAATTCTCCGATAGAAGCATCTCCTCTGTCGAGGATCTCAAGAAGATACTGCCGGAGGATGTTCCATTCCTCGGCTGGATACCTCTGATGAAGGTGAAGGGCAAGGCGAAGCAGAGGTACAGAGGCTCCATCGTCCACAAGGACCCGAGCTCCTACGAATCCGAGAGGTACAAGCTGCTTGCATCGAACTTCATGTTCGGCTCCGAGAACAGGAGCAGGGTCGTAAGCGTCTGTTCCACGACGAAGGGCGAAGGAAAGACCAGCATCATGGCCAATGTCGCTGTCTCACTGACTCAGAACGGCTACTCGGTACTGCTTGTCGATGGCGACCTTAGGCTTCCATCCTGTGAGCAGTACTTCGACCTGAAGGCTGCCAAGCAGGGCCTTGTCGATGTCGTTCTCGAGAAAGCAGAGCTCGATGATGTGCTCGTATATCCTATCGATGACCTTGAAAGTCTCATGCTCCTTCCATGTGGTACAAGACCACCGATTCCTTCGATGATCTACTACCATGAGAACTTCAGGAAGATTCTCGAGGAGCTCAGGAGCAGATTCGACATCATCCTCATCGATGCACCACCACTCGAGTTCGGCTCCGAGCTGATGAGCCTCTCGAAGGTGACGAGCGAGACCCTGATCGTGGCCCGTGCCGGCATTGCCAGCGCCGATGTTCTTTCGGATGTCATCGAGAGATTCCAGAACGCAGGCACGAAGATCGCAGGTGTCTGTCTCAACGGTCTCATACCGAACAGCTCTGTCAGCCTCTACAACAACTATGGCTACGGCTACGGCTATGGAAAGGGCTACGGTTACGGCTATGGCTACGACAAGAAGAAAAAGAAGGGCAGCGACCTCATCGTCAGAAGGGTTTCCATCTTCACCTCCAGGAAGGCCTACTACCGCAAGCGCTACAAGCTGGATAACAAGCTGAGAACGGTCAAGAACAGAGGCAATCTCAGGGTGCCCAGAAGGTACAGAGAGAGCGTTGCCCCCTTGACCCCAGAGGGAAAGTAATTGTAGATTAATGACTCAGAGGTACATATGGTAGGATCAGTGGCAATAATCCATAATCTGATTGGTTCGACTGCATGTACCGTTGATATCTGATTTTCAGGACTCCTGTTTCGGGAGTCTTTTTTTTGTCCAAGGAGAAGACAATGGCAGAGAACGTATTCAAGGGAAGGAGCCTCACTGTAATCGAGGATTTCTCGATCGATGAGAGAAGATACTTCTTCAGAAAGTGCTATGAGC
>LVBC01000111.1 GCA_001604265.1 Spirochaetales bacterium Spiro_01 | reverse complement strand
ATCGATCTGGCAGATGCAATGGAATTCTACAACTTCAAGCCGATCGAGACCGAATCGATATCCGATTCGACTTCGACCAATGAAAGATACATTCTCTCCGAGTACGACAGGATAGTCCAGTCGCTTCGAAGGACAGGAGGCAACAGAGCAAGAACAGCAAAGGAGCTCGGCATTTCTACAGCAACCCTCTGGAGGATAATGAAGCGCCTGGAAGAGGATCATCCTGACATTTTCAGGGCCAACTACAAGCTGCAAGGCGATTGAGACGAAAACAAGGGCTACCGCAACTCTGCGATAGCCCTCTCGTTTCTGGAAGACAAATCAATCAGTCTGCAGATGTCTCCAGTATCTTGATGGCGTATGGAGCAACTGTCTCTCTCAGCTTTGAAAGCTCGCCATCGGATACCTTGATCCTCAGCTCCTTGGTGCTATCACTTGAGCCACTGAATACAGATGTGGAGATGATGTTGAAGCCCTGCTTTGTGATATCCCTGATGATCTGGTCCAGCACGCCCTTTCTCTCCTCTACCATGAAGTTGATCGTGCAGCCTCTGCTGGTTGCACCGAAGACCTCAAGAAGTGTCTTGAGCATATCGGTCCTGGATACGATGCCCACGAGCTTTGTTCCGTCCATTACAGGAAGCCACTGCACATCCTTTTCGACCATCAGCTTTGCAGCCTGTTCGATGGTGGTATCCCTCTGTACTGTGATTGGGTCCTTCCTGATTATCTTCTTCACCTTTAGATTGCTCAGAAGGGACTTAGTCTCGTAGATACTGAGGGAGGTCACTGGCGATGGAAGAGCCCTCAGGATATCCTTGTCCGATATGATTCCAACGAGGTGCCAGTTGTTGTCCAGGACTGGAAGACAGCTGACGCCACTGCTCTTCATCAGATCCTGTGCATCCTGAATCGACATGTCGAGATTTGCAGTGATCAGATTGGTCGTCATTCTCTGTTCGATTTTCATAGCGTTCCTCCTCTATCTATTATAGCCGTTTTTTCCCTTTATGCACCAAGATATGCCTTCTTGATCACAGGGTCGTTCATCAGCTCCTCACCTGTACCAGTCTTGACGATCGAACCGGTCTCGAGTACATATGCCCTGCTGGCGACCGAGAGGGCTGCCTGTGCATTCTGTTCTACCAGGAGGATGGTCGCACCATTTCTGTGCAGACTCTGGATGATATCGAAGATGTGGTCGACGAAGATAGGAGCAAGGCCCATGGATGGTTCGTCCATCATTATCAGCTTCGGGTGTGCCATCATGGCCCTGGCCATTGCAAGCATCTGCTGCTCGCCACCAGAGAGGGTTCCAGCAATCTGCCTTCTTCTCTCGAGCAGCCTCGGGAAAAGCTCGAAGGCCTCCTCCATGCTCGCCCTGATCTCGGAATTGGGTCTGGTGTAGGCGCCCATCTCGAGGTTCTCCTCGACAGTGAGTCTCAAAAAGATACGTCTGCCCTCGGGGACCATCGAAAGACCCTTGGAGACGATAGTGTGCGCACTGGTCTTTGCGATCGAGGAGCCCAGGAACTGGATATCGCCGGTCCTGGATCTGAGAAGGCCGGAGATGGTATTCAGCGTCGTGGACTTGCCTGCACCGTTTGCTCCGATGAGCGTCACGATCTCTCCCTCGTCGACATAGAAGGAGATGCCCTTTATCGCATGGATGGAGCCATAGTATACGTTGATATCGTCAACAGTCAGAATCCTGCCCATATCAGTCCCTCCTCTTTCCAAGATAGGCTTCGATCACTGTAGGATTGTTCTGGATCTCTGCAGGTGTTCCTCTTGCGATGACTTCGCCGAAGTTCAGAACTGTGATATTCTCGCAGATGCCCATTACGAGACTCATATCGTGCTCGATAAGGAGGATTGCGATATTGAACTCGTCCCTTATCTTCCTGATGGTCTCCATCAGCGCAGTAGTCTCTGCCGGATTCATGCCTGCAGCTGGTTCGTCCAGGAGCAGAAGCTTTGGATTGGTCGCAAGTGCTCTTACGATCTCAAGCCTTCTCTGTGCACCGTAAGGGAGGTTTCCTGCATTGATGCCTGCCATACCCTGCATGTCGAATACGGAAAGCAGCTCGAGAGCCTTTGCTCTTGCAGCCTTCTCCTCCTTCCAGAACTTCGGAAGACGGAGTACGGAGGAAAGAAGCCCATAGTGCATGCTGTGGTTGTAGCCGATGAGGACATTATCCAGAACGGATACGTTCTTGAAGAGCCTGATGTTCTGGAAGGTCCTTGCTATGCCAGCATGGCTGCGCTGGATTGTGGTAAGTCCCTCAAGGTCCCTGCCATCAAGGAGAACCTTGCCCTTGGTAGGAACGTAGACGCCGGTAAGCAGATTGAAGACTGTGGTCTTTCCGGCACCATTGGGGCCGATGAGACCTGCAATCTCGTTCTCCTTCACTTCGATGCTGAAGTCGCTTACTGGAGCAAGACCACCGAAAACGACTCTGAGATGTTCACATTTAAGTACAGTCCTACTCATTCTCGCTCTCCTCCTTTTCCTTTCCATTGAAGACCCTTTCGAAAAGTCGCCTCATGGAGAAGTCGAAGTTGCCCATAAGACCCTCAGGTCGGAAGATCATCATGAGGACAAGTGCCAGTGAGTAGACGACCATTCTGTAGTCCGAGAAGGCCCTGAGCAGCTCTGGAAGTGCTGTAAGGACGATAGCTGCGAGGATGGAGCCGAACATCGAGCCCATGCCACCGAGCACGACCATTACCAGAATCTCGATCGACTTCATGAACTTGAAGGTCGATGGGTAGAGAGAGCCGATATAGCCTGCATACAGACAGCCTGCAACACCTGCAAGCATTGCCGAGAGCACGAAGGCAGAGGTCTTGTAGAAGGTGGTGTTGATACCGACCGATTCTGCTGCGATCTCATTCTCACGGATGGAAAGGACAGCCCTTCCATGCCTCGACTTCATGAATGTATGGATTATGAAGATGCAGAGAATGACCATCACATAGGTCAGGTTGAAGGATGTGAACTTGGGGATTCTCGCAAGGCCTGCGGCACCGTATGTGAACTTGAAGCCGAGCACGGAGTCGATATTCGTAAGTACGACTCTGATGATCTCGCCAAAGCCAAGTGTGATGATTGCAAGATAGTCGCCCTTGAGTCTGAGAGCAGGAATACCGATGATGATGCCGAAGAGGCCTGCAACAACTGCGCTGATGATTACAGCGACGATGAAGAACGGAATGACTGCAGCCCCGTTTCCCGACCTCAGAAGTGCAGCTGCAGGAGTCGCCTTCATGAAGATTGCCCCGGCATAGGCGCCGACGGCCATGAAGCCTGCGTGTCCAAGCGGAAGCTGTCCAAGGTAGCCGCAGGAGAGGTTCAGCGAGGTTGCAAGTATCACATTGATTCCGATCGTGATGAGGATTCCTCTCCAGTAGTTCGTGATGACTCCACCTGCGATCAATGCCGTGAAGACCACCCATACCAGAAGCAGGATTCCTGTGTTTATCAGGTAGGATGCCGGTGTCGGGATAGATATGTTCTTCTTCATTTTCTTCCCTCCATCAGACCTTTTCCTGTATCTTCTTTCCAAGGATGCCTGTCGGCTTGAAGAGAAGAACTATTATCAGGACGAAGAAGACGACTGCATCCTTCCACATCGAAAGGTGTGCAGCTGAGACGAGTGCCTCGAGAATGCCGATTGCAAAGCCGCCGATCATTGCACCAGGAATCGATCCGATTCCACCGAGAACAGCTGCAACGAAGGCCTTGATACCGAGCATGGAGCCCATTGTCGGACTGGACTGGGGATATGCGCAAAGGTAGAGTGCAGAGCCGATACCGGCAAGTGCAGAGCCTACAGCGAAGGTAAAGGAGATGGTCCTGTTGAGGCTGATGCCCATCAGCTGGGCAGCTCCCATGTCCTCGGACACTGCTCTCATTGCCTTTCCCATCTTGGTCCTGTTGACAAGGACAGTCAGACCTGCCATGGCAATGACGCTGACTACGATCGTCACGATAGCGGCATAGCTTATGCCTACAGGGCCCAGTGTCAGGCTTCCGTTGACCATTGTGGTCATGCTCTTCTGGTCAGCACCGAATACGAGCTGTGCTCCATTCTCGAGAAGGAAGGATACACCGATTGCGGTAATGAGAAGAGAGAGTCTGGGTGCGCTTCTCAGCGGAGTATATGCGACCTTCTCTATTGCTACACCGAGTATCGTGCACATGATGACTGCCAGAGTAACTGCCACAATTGGAGGGAATGCGAAGCTTGCGATCGAATAGTAGACGACATAAGCACCTACCATGATGATATCTCCATGGGCAAAATTGAGAAGCATGATGATTCCATATACCATGCTGTAGCCGAGGGCTACGAGTGCATATACGGAACCTGTCTGCAGACCATTGATGATCTGAGCTAGCAAGGTATAAAAATCCATACCGTAGATATCTCCCGAATTAATATCTTTTTTTTAACAAAAAGGTGCAGAACCTATTCATAGTCCTGCACCCCATTGTAACAGAATTTATCTCAACAGACCAATCTATTAGAAGAATTCCTTGAACACCTCGTCACCACTGGTGAGCTGGATGATTGCAACGGACTTGATTGGGTCGTTGGTCTCATTGAAGGTGTAGGAGCCGGTGATGCCCTCGAGGCCATTCATGCCCTTCATGCTGTCGATGACCTTCTGCTTGAACTCATCGGTACCAGCCTTGAGACCAGCAGCGTCAGCAGCCTTGAGAGCCTCTGTCAGGACCATTGCAGCATCCCATGCGAGAGGAGCGAACATGTTTGGAACCTCTTCGCCATAGGTTGCCTTGTAGTCCTTCTCGAACTGTGCAACGGATGGAGTACCCGAAGCGTAGCCGGACATGTAGACTGTTCCCTCGAGATCCTGAGCGGAAGCGTACTTCTTTACGGAACCGAAGCCGTCACCACCGATGATCTGGGCCTTGCAGCCGAGAGATCTGAGAGCTGTGATTGCGAGACCAGCCTCTCCGTAGTAAATAGGCATGAGGACAACATCCGGATTCTTTGCGGCGATGTTGGTCATCTGGGCCTTGTAGTCCACGTCACCAGCTGCGAAAGCCTCCTTGGCAACAACTGAAAGGCCGAAGGAGTCCTTTACGGACTCGAAGCCCTGAACGATTGCCTCAGAGTAGTCGGAACCATTCTGGTAGAAGATTGCAACGGTCTTTGCACCGCACTTCTTTGCAGCATACTCGGCCATCTTCTCGCCCTGGAACGGATCGAGGAAGCAGGTTCTGAAGACGTTGGTCTTGACCTCGATGGTCTTTGCATCCGGATCCATGACAGTTACCTTTGGAGAGGTAGCGGAAGCAGTGATCTGTGGGAGGTTGATATCATATGTTGCATCGGAAAGAGCGATTGTGGCACCGGTAAGAACAGAACCGATAACTGCAGTTGCGCCCTTGTCGATAGCAAGGTTGAGTGCGTTTACAGATTCGACACCATCGGCCTTGTCATCATACTCAAGAAGGTTGACCTGCTTGCCGTTGATACCGCCATTGGCATTGAGCTGGTCGTAGTACATCTTGACTGCATTTCTTACAGGTACACCGTACTGTGCATAGTCACCTGTTGTGTTTCCGATGAATGCGATCGTGATTGTATCGGAAGCAGCAGAGGAAGCAGTCTCGGATCCGCCATTTGCGAACAGAGCAGAAACAGCGAGAAGAACAATAAGCATGACAGAGAGAGTTTTCTTCATTTTTTTTCTCCTTTCGAAATTGACCTTACCAGAACATCGAAA
>LVBC01000110.1 GCA_001604265.1 Spirochaetales bacterium Spiro_01 | reverse complement strand
GGCTCCATCCACACCATATGAGAGAAAAAGCGCCGAGTACAGAGGTACAAGAAGCTTCGGCGAGATACTCGACAGCTTCGAAGAAAAGCAGAAGGAGACCTTTGTGCCATCCGATGGCATGAGAATCGAGCAGGTCGAGAAGAAGAGCTTCTTCAGGAAGATGGACGAGGACGATGAGAGACCTGAGGGTGTCGCATGGTCCGTCTTCGGAGACAACGGAAGCGTTGGCAGAGAGGAAGAGAGAGTCGAGAAGCAGCCCTCTGCTCCTTTGGCAGACAAGTACGTGAGAGCAAGTGCGAAGTATGAGCCGAAGAGAGACTTCGGTGAGATACTGAGCCAGTACTCAAGGGAGAAAAAGGCTCCAGTAGAGAAGGAACAAAAGGTCGAGAATCTACCAGAGAAGCCTACTTTCTTCAGGAAGATGGAAAAGGATGATGAGAGACCTGAGGGTGTCGCCTGGTCCGTCTTCGGAGACAACAGACCTATCGAGAGAAAGGCACCTGAGCCAGAAGAGAGCGAGAAGGTCGAAAGGAGTCCAATCGAGAAGAGGTCGACCTATGAGCCGAAGAGGGACTTCGGCGAGATACTCTCCTCCTTTGAAAAGGAAAGGGCCACTTCCTCTGTAAGGGCTATAGAGCCTGCAAGGGAAGAGAAGCACGTTGAGACGAATCCTCTCTTCAGGAAGATGGAAGAGGATGATGAGAGGCCTGAGGGTGTCGCCTGGTCGATCTTCGGTGACAACAGGCCTATCGAGAGAAGACCTGTCGAGGAGAATGTCAGCGAGAGAGTCGAAAATGTCGAGAGCCCGAGAGTCCACGCTCCGGTTCCTTCCTCGGAGCTTTTCAGGGAGAGTGTCGGCTCTCTTGAGGAGAAGAGCTTCGAGGAGCTCTTCAGAGAGAAGGGCGAGCTTGAGAAGAGCGAGAGGAAGAAGACCATAACAGAGCTCAGGGCCATGCTGCCAGAGGTCTTCATCGACCTGCATGGAATGAAGCAGGACGAGGCTGAAAGAGAGCTCGGCGCCTTCCTCGAAGAGGCAGTCAGAGAGGGGCTGGAGAAGGTCTCCATAATCCATGGAAAGGGGCTCCACTCCGAGGATGGCCAGGGAGTCCTCAAGTCGCTTTCTCTGCGCATTCTCTCCCAGATGGGCATCGCAAGAGAGGTGTATGCTCCAAAGGAGATGTACGGAGGCGACGGAGTCCTCTGGGTAATTCTGAAATGCGAGCAGTAGAAGAGCAGCATCTCATTGTGCGACTATCTGCTATTGGGGACAATATCGCCCGGATTCACCTGTGAAGCATGGTGCAGTAGAGTATCATAATTCCTGATGGACATGGTCATATAGATCGGATAGAAGCATATCCTTCCTTCGGTCCGGACATTTCCGTTGCAAAGGACCATGGCCTTCTGGATTCCATACTCCCTTATAGAATATCAGAGGACAAAAAAAGAGCACCATCGGTGCTCTCTCTTCCTGATCAGCGCTCTCTGTAGACGATGCGTCCCTTTGAAAGGTCGTATGGTGAAAGCTCGACCTTTACTGTGTCACCAGGGACTATCCTGATATAGTGCTTCCTCATCTTTCCAGAGAGGTGAGCGATGATCACGAGCTTGTTGGTAAGCTCCACGCGGAACTTGGTGTTCGGTAGGGCTTCCGTTACAACGCCTTCTACCTCGATAGCTTCTTCTTTAGCCACATTTCCTCCGAATATCACTCTGTGTGAAAAGTCGTTAATGAGTATAGTTATTATGCTCCCATACTGTCAAGAATTCTCGTTTTGCTTGCAAAAACGGACCCTGCCATGCATTATTCTTCACAGGAGATATCGATGAAGAGATTGATAGTGTCGATTCTTGTCCTGCTGTGCCTCGCCACTCTCCTTCATTCCAATGGAACAAAGGAGGAGGACAGGGTGACGATAGAGTACTGGACGCACGAGGATGCCAACAGGGCCGAACTTGAGGACAGGTACGCTGCAGAGTTCATGGAGCTGCACCCAGGAGTCTCGATCGTGATCAAGAGATATCCCTCGTCCAAGCTGCTTTCCCTTGTAAGGAACGCATTCATCGCAGGCGAGGGGCCGACCATCTTCAATATTTCGAGCATTGACGCCTACCAGTTCATCGTGGATGGAAAGGTATCTCCGGTCGACTTCAGAAGTGCGGGGTATTCGTCTCTCGAGGAGATGGAGAACTCATATATTCCGGGAGTGCTCGATCCCTGCACCTACCAGGGCAGGATATTCGGTCTTCCACTTGAGATGACGATCTGGTCCATCTTCCTCAACAAGAGGATATTCAGGGAGTCGGGACTCGATCCGGAGAAGGACTATCCGAAGACCTGGGAAGATATGGTCGAGCTCTCCGGCCGCCTTGTCCAGAGCGATGGGGGAATACTCCTGAGAAGGGGCTTCGACTTCAGATACCCATACTACCTTGAGGCGATGGTTCCTATGGTCGAGCAGCTCGGTGGTGAGCTGATAAGCGAGGATGGAAGAGAGGCGATAGTCGGGAAGGAGGCCTGGATCGAGTGGCTTTCCTTCATGCAGAAGTGGGGCCCCAGCGGAATGAACCTCGGCTCTCCCACCTACCGAAATGCCCGCTACCTCTTCAACCTGGACGACGGTCAGGTGGCGATGGCCAACACTGGACTCTACCAGGAGGCCAGGATCAAGAGCGAGAATCCCAGCTTCTACGAAAGTGGAGATTGGATGGTGGTCCCGTTTCCTCTCTTCGAGAATGCGAAGAGGGATGTCGCTGCCTGCTACTATGGACAGTACTTCATGGTGGCCTCTCAGGCCAGAAAGCGCGTTCGCGAGCTGAGCTGGGCCTTCATAGGTTACATGCTGCAGCATGAGGATGAGTACCTGGAGAAGGTAAACCTGCTCCAGCCGAGCCGTGCCCTTGTGGATTCCGATGCCTACAGAAGCATTCCATACGCCTCTGTCTTCATCGATGAT
>LVBC01000109.1 GCA_001604265.1 Spirochaetales bacterium Spiro_01 | reverse complement strand
CCCTCTGACAGGAAATGCCCGGCCAATGTTGAAGAGTTTTTCAAGCCTAGCTCACCAGTGATGGAAAAACAGGTGAAAAAAGCAAATTTGATTTGAATTTACAGGCCTTTCCTATACAATAGGCAAGTATGGAACACAATAAAAAGACCGCGCTCATACTGCACGGCCACTTCTACCAGCCACCCAGAGAGAATCCACTGACAGGCATCATAGAGAAGCAGGACTCTGCCTCCCCACAGATGGATTGGAACGAGAAGATATACCTCCAGTGCTACAAGGCCAATGCCGCCTCCAGATTTCTCTCTCCAGATGGCAAGATTCTTTCGATCGAGAACAACTACAGGTACATATCCTTCAACTTCGGCCACACGCTCCTCTCGTGGATAGAGGAGAAGCACCCGATCATCCACGAGAAGATAATCGAGGCCGACAGGGATTCGATAAAGCGCCTCGGGCATGGAAATGCAATGGCCCAGGGCTTCAACCACACGATCCTTCCTCTGGACAAGAGAGAGATCGCAAAGCTCCAGATCGACTGGGGCCAGCAGGACTTCCTCTACCGCTTTGGTAGGGATGCAGAGGGAATCTGGCTTCCGGAGTGCGCAGTGAACGACGATGTGGTCGACTACCTCTCCGAGGCCGGCATCAAGTTCATCGTCCTCTCTCCCTGGCAGTGTGCAGGAGTAGAGAATGAAGATGGAACAATGACCCAGCTCAAGGACTCTCCTGCTCCCTATGGAAGGCCATACATACTCACAGGAAGAAGCGGAAGGACGGTCTCCTGCTTCTTCTACCACCCCACTCTCGCCTCCGACATCAGCTTCGGACACGCTCTGAAGGATGCCGACAAGCTCTACAGCAAGCTGCTCGAGATCAAGGCAAAGGATGGGGAGGATCTGATCCATACAGCCACTGACGGTGAGATATATGGTCACCATGAGCCCTTTGGAGACATGGCACTTGCAGCCCTGATCAACAAGGTCAGAAGCAGGGACGACTTCGAATTCACGAACTATGCAGCATACCTCGAAAAACACCCAGCCACTCTCCACGCCGAGCTGAAGAGAGGCGAGGATGGAAAAGGAACCTCCTGGTCCTGCTCGCACGGTGTTTCCCGCTGGTACAAGGACTGTGGCTGCCACACTGGAGGAAAGGAGAACTGGAACCAGAAGTGGAGAACTCCGCTGAGGAACAGTCTCGAAATCCTCGGAGAGCTTATCGACGAGATCATGGAGAGAGAGGTTTCCCGCATATTCGAGGGCCAGGTCGACACCTACACCCTTCTTTCCGAGGCAGGAAGGACCTACTCCGGCTCGATGTCGATGAAGGAGTTCATCACATATCTCCATACCAGATACAACTTTGCTAGGAAGAACGATATCAAGCTGGCCGAGCTGTTTGCAGGCTTCCTCTTCAGGAACTATGCCTTCACAAGCTGTGGCTTCTTCTTCTCGGACCTTGCAGGCCTTGAGCCGAGGAAGGATATAAAGTATGCGCTCTACGCTGCGAACTGCTTTCAGAGATACACTGACAGGCAGCTGCTGGTTCCCTTCCTTTCTGAGCTCAGCAAGGCAGAGTGCAATGTCAAGAGCGATGGAGATGGACTTCAGGTCGCCCAGGAGGAGATGAAGGGGCTTGCCGGAGAGGTGGAGGCAGCTGCTGCCTTTGCGATCAACAGAAGCTATGCGATCAGGAAGGACTACATCTACAGATACGGTCGCTTCCAGCTGACATCCTTCAGGAAGGAGCCGGATGGAACGCTTGTCGTCTCACTCTTCGATACACTGAGTCTCAGGAAGTACCGCTACACAATGCTCCCGGCACCAAGTATCGAGAGGGGCCTCAGATTCCACATCGCTGGAGGATTCGAATCCAACAGACCTGAAATCTACAGACTGGCGCTCAGGGACCTTCCTGCAAGGCTGATACACGAAGCGAGGTCCTGGATCTCCTTCTCGATCACTACCGATTCACTGGCAGCTGCAAAGAACACTGCAAGACTTCTGAGGAACTACTCCTACTTCACACAGTCGAAGAGATCGAGGGAGCTCTCGGTCTTCGAACTCGAGAAGCTTGGACTTGCCGTCAATACCGTCGAGAACCTTGCACTCATCTACTACAACGAGTTCGTATGGGATGAGAAGGAGGAGATATACGACACTGTCCTCTCCTTTATCGAGAAGTACGGCAGAGAGAACGAGAAGAACGAGATGAAGAGGATATTCTCCGTTGTAATGACCAACCTGGCGAAGGATATAAGGAAGAACGGGCTTACAGCGGAGTATGCGGACAGACTGCTCAACATCCTTTCGCTGGTAAGGCGCCACGGATTCGAGCCGGAGACGAACGATCTCCAGAACGAGGTGTACGATGTGAAGTGCGGCTTCAGAAGCTGCGATCTCGAAGAGGATATGAAGAGGCGCATCTACCAGGATCTGAACTTCGTTGTTTAGAACATGAATGGCCTCCACCCGGAGGCCATTTCCTTATCTTCTCAGCATCCTTCTTGCGTGATCTAGCGATATCTTCTCACAGTCTCCCGAAAGGAGTCTTGCTATCTCAGTGACCCTTTCGCTTCCACTGATCCTTGAGATATTCGAGAAGGTCCTCTCATTCTCGACGCTCTTTGTGACAGTGAAGTGGTCATCTGCCTTCGCTGCGATCTGGGCAAGATGCGTTATTGCAATCACCTGATGATTCCTTCCGAGCGCTTCGAGACGCTCGGCAACGCAGGATGCGACCTGGCCGCCGATTCCGGCATCGACCTCATCGAAGAGAAGCGTATCCACCTCATCGCTGACTGTCAGGGCGCACTTCAGGGCCAGCATCACTCTTGAAAGCTCGCCACCGGAAGCGACCTGCGAGAGCGGTCCCTCCTTCTCTCCCCTGTTCGCTGCAATGAGGAAGGTTATCGTATCAGGGCCACTCATCGAGGGACGAGAGGGCTCTACAGCTATCCTGAAGGAGGCGTTCACCATTCCGAGCAGCTTCAGATTCTCGAGAGTCTCCCTCTCAAGGCGCTCTGCACCCTCGACCCTTCTTCTGTGGATATTGTCGCATTCGATATCGAGATTCTTCTGTGCCTCGGCAAGGCGCCTCTCTGCTTCAGCTGTACGCTCCTCGAAGGATTCGTATGCCTCTATCTCCTCTCTGTACTTCTCTCCCTTCTCGATCACATTCTCAAGCGATGGTCCGTACTTCTTCTTCAGGCGCTGGAGCAGTGCAAGCCTTGCACTCTTCTCTTCAAGCTCGCTCTCGCTGAAGGTAAGGGAGGAGAGATAGTCGCGAAGAGAGTCGGAGATATCCTCGATCTCGATTGAGGCACTTTCAAGTCTTGCTGAAAGCTCCTTCAGACTCTCATCCTTCGAAAAGGCCTTTTTGAGAGATGAGACAGCCCTGGAAAGCTCGTCGATCGCACCGCTTTCCATGCCTCCCCTGAGAGACTGCTGGGCATCCGAGACCTGCTGGGCAAGGAACTCGCTCGAGGAGATCCGCTTGAGCTCCTCTGAAAGGACCTCATCCTCTCCCTCTGTAAGGTTTGCCTTCTCTATCTCCTTCAGGCAGAAGGAGATGTAATCAAGTTCACCCTCTCTCTTCTCCTGCTCTGACTTCAGGGACGAAAGCTCATTCTCGCACTCTCTTCTCTTCTGGTATGCCTCTGTATAGCGAAGCCTTTCCTCTGCAGAAAGAGAGTAGGTATCGAGTACATGGCGCTGACCATCCGCTCTGAGAAGGGACTGATGTGCGTGCTGGCTCGATACATCCACAAGATAGCCACCGAGCTCCTCCAGAAGCTCCCTTGTGACATTGAGGCCGTTTATATTGCAGATAGAACGGCCATTTGCTCTGACGACTCTCTGTATCGAGAGGGAAAGCTCCTCATCCTCGAGCTCATGCTCCTTCAGAAAGGCCTCGACTCTGCTGTTCCTCTCATATGAGAAGAGTGCATTCACGACAGCCTCCTTCTCTCCCTCTCTCACTATATCTGCCCTGGCCCTTTCGCCGAGTATCAGGCCAAGGGCACCGAGGAGGATGGATTTGCCAGAGCCGGTCTCACCTGTTATTACAGAGAAGCCACCCCTCATCTCGAGCACCAGGGATGAGATGAGGACGTAGTTCCTGACCTCCAGACGTTCAAGCATGGAAGCCTCCTCCGGACCAGTTGAGCTTGGATCTGAGAACCTCCGTGTAGTTTCTCTTCTTCGAGCTTATCAGGAGAATCCTGGACCTGCTCTTCTCTACTACTATCTCATCGCTTTCAAGTATCTCGAAGGTCTGCTGGCCATCCACTGTTAGCAGGAGGTCTGTCCTCTGGCCCTTGCAGACATCTATGGTGACCACCTCGTTCGAGCCGACCACGAGCGGCCTGTTCGAGAGCGTGAATGGACAGACAGGTGTGACCACGATTGCGGACATGTCGCTGTAGAGTATGGGTCCACCAGCTGCCAGCGAGTATCCGGTCGAGCCTGTTGGGGTTGCTATTATAAGACCATCGGAGCGAAAGTTGCCTGCGAATGTCTTGTTGATATTGACATCCAGACGGACTATCTTCGAGATACCTGCCGAGCTTACTACCACCTCGTTCAGTGCAAAGCCCTGGAAGACCTTCCTCTCGTTCCTGTATACGGAGACCTTCAGCGTGAGTCGTCTTGTAAGCGTCTCCTTGTCCTCGAATATCTCCTCTAGAGCCTCCTTCCACTCGTTGGAGCCGATCTCGGTGATGTAGCCGAAGGTTCCGAGGTTCACGGCAAGGATGGGTATTCCATACTCGAGGATCACTCTGGCACAGGAGAGGACGGTTCCATCGCCACCGACTGTGATCACAAGATCGGTGTCGGTATCGATCGACTCGTAGTCGGTCTCCTCCTTGGTCACTATCGTGGTGCTGATGACACCCCTCTTCTTCAGATAGTTCTCGATCTCGGAAGCGATCCTGGGGGCGCTTTCCTTGAATCCATTTGCGACAATTGCGACTCTTTTCAGTTCCATGCAATCCCCCTCAGCTGGGCAGATGTCCTATGACCTTCACGATCGCCTCCAGATCCTTCGGCTGGAGGAACGGATACAGAGGAAAGGAGAGGCCTCTTGAAAGCGCATCGACTGCACCGGGAAAGAGATCCATCCTGTCCGCATATCTAATGCCTATGCTCTTTGTAAAGCTCCTCTTGCAGGAGACATTGTACTTCTGAGCAAAGGCGATGACCTCATCGGGCCTACCAT
>LVBC01000108.1 GCA_001604265.1 Spirochaetales bacterium Spiro_01 | reverse complement strand
TATGGTGTATTGAATGGTCTGCTGAGAAAGAAGAATGTCGATATCTATGTGACCGGGAGCAACTCTAAATTTCTCTCATCGGATATCATGACAGAATTCAGAGGGCGTGGCGATGAAATCCATGTTGCTCCTTTGGCCTTTTCAGAGTTCTATCCTGCATCGGGCAAGGATAGACAGGAAGCGTGGCAGGAATATCTGTACTATGGTGGACTTCCCCATATATTGGTCGAACCGGATGGGGAGAGCAAGGCCTCATACCTGGAAAAACTCAACAGGGAGATATATTTCAAGGATATTGTTGATAGATACAGCATAAGAGACAGCCTTGGAATGGAAGAACTGATGAAGTACCTTGCTTCATCGATCGGATCGCTGTCAAATGCCAAAAAGGTTTTTGATGCTTTCAAAAGTAAAGGAGCCAAAGGCATTACTATGCCCACTATAGCCAATTATATTGAATATCTTCAGGAAAGCTTCATCGTTCAGAAGGCGGAGCGATATGATATAAAGGGCAGAAAATATATTGGTACACCTTCAAAGTATTATTGCACCGACCTGGGACTGAGGAATGCATTACTCAATTTCCGACAATTCGAAGAAACTCATTTGATGGAAAACGCAATCTACAATGAACTCATCTATCGGGGATACAGTGTCGATGTTGGCGTTGTAGAAACAAGGAACATGGAAGACGGTAAGAATACCAGAAAACAGCTTGAGGTCGATTTTGTTGTCAACCGTTCCAGTGAAAGGTATTACATCCAGTCTGCATTTGCGCTGGGGACAGAGGAGAAGATCGACCAGGAGCAGGCACCGCTAGTGAATATACCCGATTCGTTCAGAAAGCTGATCATCGTAAATGGTTCCTTTCCGATCTGGAGAAACGAACAGGGAATAACCTTCATGGGAATATATGATTTCCTTTTGAACCCCAACAGCTTGAACCTCTGATAGGCTATAACAGCACCAGAGAGAGGAGAATCCTCCATCTTTTCAGATTGTCACGCTGTCGCTGAGAGAAAGTATCCTGCTGTAGTCCTCCAATGTTCTTTCGAGGTGGTGTAGGGCCATGGACGCAGCCTTAGCACCATCTTTCATTGCAATTGCATCGACTATCTTTCCATGCTCCTCTCTTGCCAGCTCGTTGCGGATGCTTTCTTCTCTTGTCGATATGATGCGGATTCTCTGGCACTGTGCAAGCAGTCGCTTTTCCATATTCACAAGGTAAGTATTCCCTGTTGCTTCAGAAAGTGCGATGTGGAACTCGGAGTCAAGGTCCCTTCCATCTGCCGTATACGATATGTCGCTATCCTCCGTCAGATACCTTCTCAGGCTTGAAGCAGGCTCCGTGCTGAGAGATGCAAGGATGCGTACAATCGCAGGTTCGATTATCATGCGCGCCTGATAGACCATCCCTATATCCTTCATCGATATGGGAGAGACGACCATGCCCCGGCTTGGCATGATTCTCACAAGACCCTCCTCGGCAAGAAGGGCCATTGCCTCATGCACAGGTGTCCTGCTGATCCCGAGCTCCTCGACGAAGGTCCTTTCGCTTATCACATCTCCAGGTGCAAGCACTCCCGAGAGGATGCGCTTCTTTATGCTGCTGTATGCTACTTCCTTTAGGCTTCTAGACTCCATACCTTCTCCGTTTTTTCCTTGACAGCCCTATATTTGGATGATATATCGGATATTAGCAATATGCAACCGATATATCGGTTATGGGGATGAAATCCATGTCAGATTTTGATGTTCTGATAATAGGTGGTGGGGCAGTGGGCTCTGCCATTGCAAGAGAGCTTTCCAGATACAGGCTGTCGATAGCTGTACTGGAGAAGAATCTCGATGTCTGTCTCGAGACCAGTGGAAGGAATACGGGAGTGGTCCACGGCGGCTTTGCCTACGATATAGGTTCTCTGAAGGCCCGATTCTGCTGTGAGGGCAACCGTATCATGGGTGACCTGTCGGAGGAGCTGGATTTCGACTTCAAGCGCTGTGGAAAGGTTCTTGTCGGCAATACAGAAGAGGAGTACGAATCGCTGCTGAGGACAAAGAAGCAGGGTGAGATCAACGGTTCTGTCGGTCTTGTAATGGTCGACAGGGCTAGACTTCATGAGCTTGTTCCCTCAGTCGAGGGAGAATTCGCTCTCTACTCTCCGAACAGTGGGATAATCGACCCATTCGGGTACACGATCGCACTTGCGGAGAATGCAGTGAAAAACGGAGTGAGATACTTCCTCGATAACGAGGTAGTCCACATCGACTACAGCGCAGGAATCTATACAGTCACGACGAAGAGGGGAAGATTCACATCCAGATGGGTCGTGAATGCTGCTGGCCTTGGCTGCAAGAAGATAAGCGACATGCTTGGAATAACCGGCTACAGAGTGATCGGCTCGAAGGATGACTACATAATCCTGGACAGCCGCCTTGGAAAGCTTGTCCCAATGCCAATATACACAGTTCCGAGCAACACATACATGGGAATCCACGTCTCATGCACAACTGATGGCAACATCCTCCTGGGTCCAACTGCCCATGATACTGACGACCTCGAGTTCTACGGTGTAGAGAAGAGCAATGTCGATGCTCTCTACGAGAGTGCAATGGCCCTCTGGCCGCACTTTACGAAGGCAGACTACATCCGCACCTACTCTGGAATCCTTCCGAAGCTAATAGACGAGAACGGAAAGATCCAGGATTTCAGAATCGAGATAAGGGATGATATAGCACCACATGCTGTGAATCTGATCGGAATAGAATCTCCAGGTCTCACCTCCGCTGTTCCAATTGCAAGGTATGTAATTGAACTCATGAATGAGCGCGAGAAGCTGAGTGCAAATGAGAGTTTCAATCCGATAAAGAAGGGAATAAGACCATTCAGAAGCCTGAGTCCTGAAGAGCAGAGAGAGATGATAGAAGAGAATCCCGATTACGGTGAACTCATCTGCCGCTGCCAGAAGGTCTCGAAGGCTGAGATCCTCCAGGCGATCCACAATCCACTTGGTGCAAGCACTATGGTCTCGATCAAGTACAGGACGAGAAGCATGATGGGGCGCTGTCAGGGTGGCTACTGCCAGATGAGGATATCGAAGCTGCTTGAAGAGGAGCTTGGTCTTCCCGAGAAGGATATCGTCTATGAGAGAGAGGGCTCCTACCTCTTTACAGGAAAGGTAAGGGAGGTCTGATATGTCGGCTGTTCGTGATGTTGTAATAGTAGGAGGTGGCCCTGCAGGTCTTGCTGCAGCTGTAGAGCTTTGGAAGCTCGGTATCCACGATATCCTGATCGTCGAAAGAGAGAAGTCTCTTGGCGGCATCCTGAGACAGTGCATCCACGAGGGCTTCGGCCTCACAAGATTCGGTGAGATGCTCAGCGGACCCGAGTATGCCCAGCGCTTCATAGACCAGGTAGAGAAACTCGGGATTCCATATCTTGTCGATACTACAGTCAGCAGTATCGATGAAGAGAAGAACGTTACTCTCGTCTCAAAGAGCGGACTTGTGGTCCTTAAGGCAAAGGCAATCATCTTTGCGATGGGCTGCAGGGAGCGTCCGCGGGGTGCGCTTGCGATCCCGGGAGAGCGACCCTCCGGAGTCTTCACTGCAGGCGTTGCACAGAACTACATCAACCTGCAGAACCGGATGATAGGAAAGGAGATAGTCATCCTTGGAAGTGGCGATATCGGCATGATAATGGCAAGACGACTCACGCTTGAAGGGGCACATGTGAAGGGTGTCTACGAGATACTTCCACTTCCAAGTGGGCTTGCCAGGAACATCCACCAGTGCCTCGATGACTTCGATATTCCTCTTCATCTGAGCCATACAGTCACCGAAATCCATGGCAAGAACAGGCTTTCAGGTGTGACCATAAGCAAGGTGGACGAGCACCTTCAGCCTATTCCTGGCACTGAGGAGAGGATAGATTGCGATACTCTGATTCTTTCAGTTGGCCTCATCCCCGAGAACGAGCTTGCTCTGGATGCGGGAATCACATTGGACAGAGCAACAAGAGGCGCAGTAGTAGACCAGTGGATGCAGACTGACAGAGAGGGCTTCTTCTCCTGCGGGAACGTGCTTCACGTTCATGATGTGGTCGACTTCGTCTCCCTGGAAGCTGAAGCAACTGCAAGAGCAGTAGCACGATATGTCCATGATGGCTATCTTCCTGAGTGCGATATAGTAGTCAGAGCAGGCGAGAATCTTTCTCACGTGCTTCCTCAGAAGGTAGATGGAAAGGAGGATGTCGTCTTCTCTGCGCGCTCTAGAAGGAAGCTTTCGAATGTCTCTCTCGAAATTGTCCAGAATGGCACTGTCATCTCGAGAAAGAGAGTAGGGAGGGCTGTTCCTGCCGAGATGCTGGATATAAGAGTGGAGAAGGGCAGATTCCTTGGTCCTGGCGATGTGGAGGTGAGACTGATATGAAGAGGACATTTACATGTATAGTGTGCCCGAACAGCTGTGAGATCTCTGTCGAAATCGAGAACGGAAAGATATTGGGCATCCAGGGCAACAGATGCATCCGTGGCCGCGATTATGTCGTTCAGGAGCTGACAGCTCCGAAGAGGAACTTCGCAACAAGTGTCCTTGTAGAGGATGGAGAACTTCCTCTTTGCAGTGTGCGCCTCTCATCTCCTATCCCAAAGGAGAGGATCTTCGATGCGATGGAGAGAATAAGAGAGATAAGGGTCAAGGCCCCAGTCAAGGCAGGAGAAGTGCTCCTTGAGGACCTTCTCGGTCTTGGCTGTGATGTGATAGCTACAAAGAATGTAGATAGTTTGAAATGAAGGATGGAGCCTGAACATCAGCGTCCAGGCTCCTCTCTTTTCAGGATATCTTCTGATCCTTGTTCTCTGGGTTGATGTAGTCGATCATGGAAGAGTGCAGATCGAAGCTTCCGGAGATGTCCTTGTAATAGACTGGATGGGAAAGAACATCTCCGGAAGCGGAATGGACTGCAATATCACAGGACGCTATACCACAGAGTTCGCCTCTGGAGGAATCAAGGTCCAGAAGGTCGCTGTCCTCGATCTCACAGAGGAGAGTCATGGAAACAATATCGGCATGGGAGTGGTCGATGTTACTACTGCAAAGCTGATGGCCAAGGCCTGTCCGGAGTACGCATATGTCAATGCACTGACTTCTCTTGTAAGCTCCGGCTGCAAGATTCCGATGACGCTTCAAAGCGATGAGGATGCGATCAAGGCCTGCATTCGAATGTGTGTCGGTATCGACCGCTCAAAGGTCAGACTCATCCATATAAGGGACACTCTCCATATTGCCAGGATCGAGGTATCGGAGGCGATGATAGAGGAGGTGAGGAGAAATCCAGAGCTCGAGATCCTGGATTAGCCTCACGAGCTTGTATTCGATGAGAGTGGAAATCTCGAATCCAATTTCTGATAAAAGAAATCGACCCTGGACTCAGGGTCGATCTTCTCTGTCTCCTGTCGATTTCACAGACCGAGCATTCTCTTCAAGTCGTCGACTGTTCTGGCACCGACTACCTGCATCTCCTTCTCTCCTTTTCTGTAGACGAGCATTGTAGGTACCGATTCGACTCCGAACTTCTCTGCGAGCTCTGGGTTCTCATCGATATCGACCTTGGCGATCACTATCCTGTCGCCAGCCTCCTTGTCCAGCTTCTCGAGATTTGCCGAGAGCATCTTGCAAGGTCCGCACCAGGTTGCAAAGAAGTCAACGAGTACAAGCTCTCTGTTCTTGTCGAGAACTACCTTGTCGAAACCGTTTGTGTCTGTATGTATGATCATAATCCAAATCTCCTTGTGTTCCTAAGATAATCAAATAATCACGAATGTCAAATTCACAGCTCCTGAAGCATATTGAATATTGCAGATGCGGTTGGAGGACAGCCCTTTGCACCGTGCTTTGCACCGGCACAGCACTTTCCGACACCGATATCCATCTCATGTCCCTGGAATTCCTGGCCAATGCAGATCTTCTTTCCCCTTACAAGGCCGAGCATTCCCTCCTGGTCCAGTCTCTTGAGTGCGTGGATAAGTGATGCGTAGCAGGCAGAGCAGGCACTTCTCTGGTCCGTGAACCTTGCAAGCTGTCTTGCCTGACCGGTAGGCTGGGCACCAGTGACGCTCTCTGGAGCGTGGAGCTCCCTGATCCTTGCATGCTTTATGTCCGTGTATCCGACACCATACTCCTCTGCAAGCGAGATATATGGCACATCGTCGAAGGAGTAGCCGAGCATAAGCATCGCATATGTGTCGAGGAGTACAGAGTCCTTTGCGACTATCATCCTGTTGGCCTCGACTGGGTTTCCTCCCTCCTCGAAGTCGAGGTCACCGCAGATCGAGTCGACTACGACAAGGTCTGCGCACTTGACTGCATTGAGAGCAGCGATCGGCTTGTGCAGGCCGAGGGAGTGGAAGAGTCTCTTGGAGCGGTCTGAAAGGATACCCTTCATATTCTTCAGGGCACAGGTCATAGCTGTCTGGCAGTGACCCTTGAGGACCGGTAGCGAGATGAGATAATCACACTCCATTGCAGTCTGCGATATCTCCATCTTGACTCCATGGCTGTTCACTGTGACATAGTCATCGCCCTTGAGGTCGAGTAGGGGAACTCCATACTTCTTTGTGAACTGCATGTAGTTGTTGACCTTGAAGGCCCTGAGCGTGCTGTCTCCGACCCAGGAGCCCTCTGCGATCGTGATGTTCCTGTAGCCCTTCGACTGGAGGAACTCGATAATTCCGCTGATTATCTCGATATGGGTCGTAGCTCCGCTGTCCGGAGTCGTAGCAACTACCAGATTCGGTTTGAGTATGATCTTTGCATTCTTGTTCGGCAGCTCGGACTCGATGTCCACCTCTGCCATCAGGGCCTTGGTCATTGCCAGGATGTCCCTGGAGTAGTCGATGATTATTTCGTTTCTTTCCATTGTCGTTCCTTCTTCTATGGAATCAGATAGGTCGCTACAGTGGCAAAGCGCTGTATTTCACCATCCGAAAGTCCTGACAGTGCAATCGTGTCGGAGCTTACTTCGAGGATTCCTCTTGTGTAGAGGAAGTCGAGACGCTCTGTCACGCTTGAACTCTCAAATGTCGCACCTGCATCGACCTCTTCGGAGAAGTGGGTCGAGCGGTAGGTATCGCTCCAGTTGGCATTGAGGCTGTCCGAGATCGGCCAGGAGGTGTCGTCACGGTAGGAAAATGGTGTGAAGATGCTCCAGTCAAGCGTAGACGGCTCGGAGGAGGAGAGTGCAAGGATCGCCTTTCCATTTCCTATCATATCCTCTGTCCTGTCGACCTCTGCCTTCTTGGCAGCACTCTCATTGAGAATGTAGTTCTTCCACTCGTTCACGTCGAGATTCCTTGCTTCGACCATGCTATCAGAGATGTCGAGTGCTCCGATCTCGAGCTCCTTTCCGGAGGAGAGGACAAAGAGTGCACTTCTTTCGTCTGCTTCCTTGATTTCAGGAGTGAAGAGAATGAGCGATGTCTCGAGAAGCACTGAGTCGACTCCTGCCTTCCTCGCAAATTCGACCAGGTTCTCTCTGTCTCCATTTACGATAGTGAATTCGAGACCCATATCCCTTGAGGCCTCTACTATCCTGTCGATCTCGTC
>LVBC01000107.1 GCA_001604265.1 Spirochaetales bacterium Spiro_01 | reverse complement strand
AAAAGGGACGAGCTATGAAGAAATATATAAGAATTTTTCTGCCTATCGTCATCGTGGTACCGGTGATGACACTCTCTCTTATCCTATTTCCTCTCTACTTCATCCTTTCAAAGCTGAAGCTGAAGAGGCTGAAGGCAGACATCTACTACATCATGGTAAGACTGCTTGCCTTCCTGGTAATGACTCTTATCGGAGCAAGGATGCACGTTTCAGGCCAGGAGAAGCTCGACTTCAGGAACAGGTGCTACTGCTACATCGGCAACCACCAGAGCATGCTCGATATCGTCTCTCTGGTCTGGACGAGGAAGCTTGAGACCGGATTCATCGGAAAGACGGAGGTAAGGAAGATTCCTCTCATCAACGCATACTTCTACGAGTTCGGAAGCGTCTACCTCGACAGGAAGAGCCCGAAGAACTCGATAAGGGCAATTCTGAAGGGAAGCGAGTATCTCAAGAATGGCCACTCGATGACTATCTACCCGGAGGGAACGAGAAGCAAGGATGGATGCATCCACGAGTTCAAGGCCGGCTCCTTCAAGATGGCAACGAGAGTAGGTGCCACGATAGTTCCTGTAGTTGTCAAGGGAACCAGGGCGCTTTTCGAGAATGTGCAGGACCTCAGAAGACACGATGTATATGTAAGATTCCTCGACCCGATCGAGACAAAGGATATGAGCGAAGAGGAGCTCAAGGATCTCCATACAAGAGTCGAGAATGCAATCAGAGAGGAGTACGACAGACTTCCACCTCTCGAAGCGCTCTGAAACAGAATGACCTCTGCAATCTGCAGAGGTCATTTGATGTATCAGACCTTTGTCCTGTATTCCTTCGGTACCTGATCCTGTCCATCCCAGATTATTCTTCTGAAATCGATAGGGTCCGTATTGCCCTCTGTGTTTATCATGAAGACCATCGAATCGCTATCGAGCCTGAGAGCCTTCTTGAGCTCTGGTTCCTCGGCCTCTGAAAGCAGTGAGTAGAGGATTCCAAGTGGGACAGCTCCGCTTTCTCCGGAGATCACGAAGGGGTCTCCCTTGAGAGGGCAGGAGAGTATCCTCATTCCTCTTGCTGCAACATAGTCGCGACAGCGGATGAAGATGTCCGCATTGTCCCTGAGAACCTCGTATGCGATCGGAGATGGGTCTCCGCAGGCAAGACCTGCCATTATCGTCTCGAGATCTCCCTTCACAGAGTGCGGCCTTCCATCACCTATCATTATCGATTCGTAGATGCAGGCGGCCCTGTCCGGCTCGACTACGATGAAAACTGGTGGGTTTTCTGGAAAGAGTGCAGTGTAGAAGCCGACTACAGAGGCAGCAAGTGCACCGACACCAGCCTGGACGACAACGTGGGTCGGACGTATGATTCCAAGTCCTGCAAGCTGCTCCTGGCTTTCGAGCAGGATGGATGTGTAGCCCTGCATGATCCAGGTCGGAATCTCTGTATAGCCGTCCCAGGAGGTATCGGAGACGACATACCAGCCATTCCTTTCAGCATCCTCTGCTGCACGTCTTACCGCATCATCGTAGTTTCCATCGACTATCGTTATGGAGGCGCCATACTGCCTGATCGCCTCGATTCTCGGTCTGCTCGTATCCTTGTGGACATAGATGTGGCACTTCAGGCCAAGGACCATGCTCGCCCAGGCAAGCCCTCTGCCGTGGTTTCCATCGGTCGCAGAGCAGAATACGACATCCTTGAGTCTTTCATGGCACTCATCGCTTGTGAGGTAGGAGAAGGAGAGGTCTCTGTCTTCGGCGCCGAGATACTTCTTGATGAAGCGGTAGACGGCATAGGAGCCACCCATCACCTTGAAGGAGTTCAGTGTGAGGCGCTGTGCCTCGTCCTTTATGTAGATTCCTCCGATCTTGAGCATCGATGCCAGATTCGGAAGGGATTCAAGCGGGGTCATCCTGTAGCCTGGAATCTGCCTGTGGAACTTCCTTGCATCCCTTGCATGCTCGATCGAGAAGAGCTCCTTTGCAAGTCTCTGGTCCTTCTTCTCGAGAGAGCCATCATTGTGGATGATATACTCGTAGTCGTGGTGCATAGTGCCTCCAATTGTTGCGTTTTGTTGCATTGTTTTGATTATATATAACTACCAAAACGGATAATATTCAAGTCCTTTTCTCGAAAGGAGAAAGCTTCAGTACTTTTCCAGGAAGGAGTGCTTTCCATCCGAGAGCCTGTAGCCGGGGAAGGTTGTTATGGAGACGTTGTGGACGCTGTTGAAGAGGGACTCCTCGATATCAGGATTTGTCCGTCTCAATGTCCTGATAAGCTCCTTGATCTCCTTCCTCTTGCTCTCGTTCTCTCCATTCTCGTTCCTTTCAGTATAACTGCAGGCGCACTGCAGGAAGTCGAGACCGTTGTAGTTCCTCCAGGCGATGATATCATCCTCCCTGATGCAGTAGAGTGGGCGTATAAGCTCCATTCCCTCGAAGTTCCTGCTGTGGAGCTTTGGAGGCATCGTCTGGATCTGGGAGGAGTAGAACATTCCCATCAGGACAGTCTCTATCACATCGTTCAGATGGTGTCCAAGTGCGATCTTGTTGCAGCCAAGGTCCTTTGCATTCCTGTACAGATAGCCGCGTCGCATCTTTGCACAGAGATAGCAGGGGTACTTCAATTGCATGTTCGCGACCTCGAATACATTGGTCTCGAAGACAGTGATTGGGATACCGAGAAGCCTTGCATTGTCTTCTATCTTTCTTCTGTTTTCCTTGTTGTAGCCCGGGTCCATCACAAGGTATTCGACCGAGAATGGAAAGTCGGAATAGCGGCAGAGCATCTGCATGAGCTTTGCCATGAGCATCGAATCCTTTCCTCCGGAGATGCAGACAGCGATCCTGTCTCCCTCCTGGATCAGCTCATACTGCTTCACTGCATTGATGAAGGGAGCCCAGAGTCTGCTCCTGTATGTTTTCAGGATGCTGTTCTCTATCTTCCTTACAGGATCTGCAACTCTCTTCTCATCGCTCATGCCTTGATGTTACAGATACTTATTGCCATTTACAAGTAAGATAGCGTTCTGGAACTGAATGACTGCAACCATTATTATCTTCTTCTTTGGTTGAAATATGCCAAAAAAAACAAAGAAATTCTGCAATGATTATTTACTAGATTTTTTTCTCTGCATTAATATGAAGGAGATTTTTCCAGGAGGATATAGTGCAGAAGGCAAAACATGATACTGTCCTGGTACTCGACTTCGGTGCCCAGTACAGCCAGCTCATTGCACGCCGCGTCAGAGAGGCAGGCGTCTACAGCATTATCGTTCCCTATACGACAAGTGCCGAGGAGATAAGGAAGATGGAGCCTGTCGGCATCATCTTCTCCGGTGGTCCATGCTCTGTCGGCGACGAGGGATCGCCAAGACCCGACCAGGATATCTTCTCGCTGGGCATTCCAATCCTCGGCATCTGCTATGGCCTTCAGGTGATGAGCACCTGCCTTGGGGGCCATGTCGACTGCCCGGAGAAGAAGGAGTATGGCTTTGCACATCTCGATATCGTTGATTCGACAAGCAGGCTTCTCTTCGGAGTTCCCAAGCTCAGCCAGATCTGGATGAGCCATGGAGACAGCGTCGATGCGATGCCTGAGGGCTTCAGGAGGACAGGTTCGACTCCGAACTGTCCATATACTGTGATAGAGAACGACGAGAAGAGGTTCTACGGAGTACAGTTCCATCCAGAGGTGGTCCACTCCCACGATGGCTTCACCATGATAAAGAACTTCGTACTGAGAATCTGCAAGGCCTCTGCTGACTGGAACATGGGTTCCTTCATCGAGGATGAGGTCAAGAGGATAAGAAGTATAGTAGGGGACAGGCAGGTACTCTGCGGTCTTTCCGGTGGTGTAGACTCCTCGGTCGCAGCAGTCCTCATCCACAGGGCCATCGGAGACCAGCTGGTATGCGTCTTCGTCAACAACGGCCTTCTGAGGAAGAACGAGGCACAGAATGTCCTCGACCTCTTTGGAAAGCACTTCAACATGAGACTCCAGTATGCAGATGCAGAAGAGGCATTCCTCTCAGCACTCAAGGGTGTTTCGGAGCCAGAAGCAAAGAGGAAGATAATCGGAAAGCTCTTCGTCGATACCTTCTATAACGAGGCAAGGAAGTGCGGGAAGATAGATTTCCTGGCCCAGGGAACACTGTATCCGGATGTAATCGAATCAAGGTCTCCATCCGGTGGCCCCTCTGCGACCATCAAGAGCCACCACAACGTAGGTGGACTTCCAGAGGATCTGAAGTGGGAGCTGCTCGAGCCACTGAAGGAGCTCTTCAAGGATGAGGTCAGAGATCTCGGAAGAGAGCTCGGTCTTCCTGAAGAGCTTGTTGACAGACACCCATTCCCAGGTCCAGGACTTGGAGTAAGGTGCATCGGCGAGATAACAAAGGAGAGACTCGATACACTCAGAGAGGTGGATGCCATCTTCATCGAGGAGATAAGAAAGGCAGGCCTCTACAAGGAGATCTGGCAGGCTCTTGCCGACCTTCTGCCTGTAAAGAGTGTAGGAGTCCAGGGTGATGGAAGGACCTACAGAGAGGTATGTACTCTCCGTGCAGTCACAAGCGAGGATGCGATGACAGCCGACTGGTACAGGCTGCCATACGAGGTCATGCAGAGGTGTGCTTCCAGAATCTGCAACGAAGTAAGTGGAGTCAACAGAGTACTCTACGACATAACCTCGAAACCACCTGGGACGATCGAGTGGGAATGACGCTCGAAACGGCGAAAACCCGCATGAATACAGGCTTTTTTGCCCGTCCATACTGCTCTTGATACTGGATTGATACTATTTGTGTCCGCCCGGTATTCTCAAGAGAAAAATCCCAAAAGGACAAGCAAAACCGCCCTGCTGAACGACAAATTCAGCAGGGCGGTTTTTTTGCTTGTCTTATTTATTTTTCCGCCAAGGGATATAATATTCGCTTTCCAGGCCATCGTCGCAGGTATGGGGCCAGTTGAGTTTCCATTCAAAATACTCTTCCCTGGTGATCT
>LVBC01000106.1 GCA_001604265.1 Spirochaetales bacterium Spiro_01 | reverse complement strand
AGGATGTTTCCAGGGCCCTCGAAGCCCTGCTTTCGTGATAGAGGGGGTGTCTTCCTTTTTTTCGCGATAGACACTATTATTGTTGAGTCAATGAAATTTCATTTCATGCTTTAGACTTATTGGGAGCAAAACATATGGATATCGATGTAAAGAATCTGCATCCGCTCGAAGTCAAGGTCCTGAGACATGTCGCACTTGGTGAGGATATCACTGCAGAGCGTCTTATCAGGGAGCTCGACTACAAGGTCGGACAGTGCAATCAGGCCTTCTCCTGGCTCTGTGCAAAGGAGTGCCTGGTAGAGAAGAGCAGAGAGAAGTACGTTCTCTACGAACTCACGGAGACAGGCAATGAACAGTGCAAGAATGGCCTCCCTGTAGAGAGAATCTTCAACTTCCTCAAGGATAATGGTCCTTCTGCGCTCCCTGAGATCGCAGCAGCCCTTTCGCTCGAGCAGAGCGATGTCGGCTCCTCCTTTGGCCAGCTGACAAAGGCAAAGGCCGCAAGACTCAACGAAGAGAGGAAGGCCCAGCTTGTAACAGATGAGGTTCCTGCTGATATCAAGGCCGCAAGAGGCCTTATGGAGAAGGCAGTAGCTGCACCGCTCAGAGAGGACACTCTCTCAGCTGAGGAGAAGAAGGTCATCTCCACACTTGCAAAGAAGAGGGGCGCCGCTTCCTCCACCTTCAAGCTGATCGAGAAGGAGGATGTCGTCTATTCCCTGACAGAGACCGGTGATGCTGCAAAGAAAGACCTCATAAAGGCTAACATCACAGGAGAAGAGTTCGGTCTTCTCACACCTCAGATGCTATCATCCGGCTCCTGGAAGAATGGTTCATTCCGCCCATATGGCCTGAATGCTCCTACATCCAGGATAATCCCCGGCAGGACCAACGCCTATGGCGATTACCTCCAGTGGGTAAAGGACAAGCTTGTCTCCCTCGGCTTCGAGGAGTTCGACGGACCACTTGTGGAGAACGAGTTCTGGAATGGAGATGCACTCTTCATGCCACAGTTCCACTCTGCAAGAGATATCCACGATGTCTACTACATCAAGGATCCAGTGCACTGCCGCGCAATCGAGGAGCCATGGCTCAGCAGGGTAGCAAAGGCACATGAGGATGGTGGAGATACCGGTTCGAGAGGCTGGGGATATACATTCGACCATGAATTTACCAGAAGACAGGTCATGAGAAGCCAGGGTACAGTTCTCTCTGCACACCAGCTTCCGAAGGCAAGTGTCCCAGGAAAGTACTTCGGTATCGCAAGATGCTTCAGATACGACCAGGTCGATGCTACCCACGGTGCAGACTTCTATCAGACAGAGGGTATCGTAGTAGGTGACGATGTGAACCTGAAGAACCTGCTCGGTCTTCTCAAGATGTTCGCAGAGGAGGTTGCAGGTGCCGAAGAGGTAAAGTACGTACCAGGCTACTTCCCATTCACTGAACCAAGTATCGAGGTCCACATCAAGCATCCAAAGCTTGGCTGGTTCGAGCTCGGTGGCTCGGGTATCTTCCGCCCTGAGGTGACAAAGTCTCTCGGACTTGACTGCCCAGTACTGGCCTGGGGTCTCGGTATCGACCGTATGGCCCTTATGCACCTTGGCCTTTCCGATATCAGAGAGCTGTTCACTCCAGATATCGAAAGCGTAAGAATGAGAAGGGGAAACTAAGATGCCAAAGATTGAAGTATCCGAAAAACTATTCTTCGACCTCTGTGGTCGCTCATATACAGATGACGAGATGCTGGACATCTTCCCTGTCGCAAAGGCAGAGCTGGATGGCCATGACGATGGTACTGTAAAGATCGAGCTCAACGATACGAACCGCCCGGACCTCTGGTCTGCTGCCGGTGTTGCAAGAGCCCTCAGCACCTACGAGACAGGGAAGATAAGGAAGTACGACTTCTTCTCCTCCAAGGATGTCACAAAGGACAGTGGAGAGAGGATGATCATCGACGACCCATCTGCAATCGGGATCAGGGACTTCTCAATCGCCTTTGCCGCAAGAGGCAGGGAGGTGACCGAGGATATCCTGCTTGCCCTTATCAACTCGCAGGAGAAGCTCTGCTTCAACTTCGGAAGAAAGAGAAAGACAATCGCACTCGGTATCTACAGAAGCAACCTGATCAAGTACCCAGTCCACTACAAGGGTGCAGATCCTGACAAGACGAGCTTCGTTCCGCTCCACTCTGAAGAGAGGATGACTCTCAGGGAGATACTGAAGAAGCATCCAAAGGGAATCGAGTATGCGCACCTTGTCGAGGACAAGCCGCTCTTCCCATACCTCTATGATGATGCAGGAAGGGCTCTCTCCTTCCCACCTGTCATCAACAGTGCCGATGTAGGTGCAGTCGAGGTCGGCGATACAGACCTCTTCATAGAGATGTCCGGTCCTATCCTTGACGACCTTCTTCTTACTGCATCCATCATGAGCTGTGATATGGCAGATATGGGCTTCGAGATTCTCCCTGTAAAGGTAAGGCTTCCAAAGGAGACGAAGTACGGAACAGAGATCACAGTTCCATACTACTTCCAGAGTGCTCCAGACTGCACTCTCGAAGAGGTGGAGAAGAAGATGGGCGAGTATCTCGATGACAAGGAGTGCGTCGCATCCCTCACAAGGATGGGCGTTCCTTCAAAGTGCGAGAATGGAGTCATCTCCATCACCTGCCCAGAGTACAGGAACGACTTCCTGCACGCTGCAGATATCACAGAGGATGTGATGATCGGCCACGGCCTGATGAACTTCGCTCCAGTTCTTCCTGCAGCCTTCACAAAGGGCAATGTAAGCCCAGCTGAAGAGTATGCAAGGAAGGTGAAGACTCTGATGGTAGGTCTCGGCTTCCAGGAGATGATGTACAACTACCTCGGCTCCAGGAAGGAGTACGTCGACAACATGCACATCTCCGATGAGAAGGTGGTATTCATCGCAAATCCAATGAGCGAGAACTACGAGGTCGTAAGACCTTCTATCATGCCTTCCCTGATGGAATCGGAATCCGTATCCGGCCACGCAGCATACCCTCATAAGATCTTCGAGATCGGCAAGGTCTGCTACAAGGACGAGAGGGACAACAGTGGTACAGTTACCAAGAATCATCTTGGTTTCATGTATGCAGACAACCAGGTAGGCTACAATGAGGCATGTTCTCTCATTCAGACACTGATGTACTTCCTCAAGAAGGAGTATCAGCTTGCTGCAGTAGGAGAGGATGGTCGCTTCATCCCTGGCAGATGCGCAAGGATAGTTGTCGATGGACAGGAGGTAGGTCTCTTCGGTGAGGTCCACCCACAGGTTCTCGAGAGCTGGGGCTGCGGCATGCCTGCAATCATGTGCGAGATAGATCTCGATATGATGCACTGATCGAACGGTCAAGCATTGATGGGGACTCTTCGGAGTCCTCATTTTTGTCTTTACTCTTTTTCCTTCCTTTCCTGACTTTTACAGTTGTTAAGGTCAAAAATGGCATGTAATTCGTTACAATACATGCCATTATTTAAAAATATCAAAAGTATTTAATTGTTTGCCAGTAACAGGTTCTCAATCAATTTTCTTTGTCTGTCCCATTATCTTCCTTATGTCGCTCTGTCTCAGGAACTGTTCTGTTATGCCCAGCTCCATCGTCTCGACCACATCCTTTATTATCGAATCGTAGTATGAGACCTGGTAGATGTTCGAATCTGCAAGATTCACCGCATTGAAGCTCGAGAGCGACTTCTGCAGCGATCTGGACGAGTATTTCCACTCGAGCTTGTATTCCAGGAGCCTTTCGAGCACCAGGGAGACGAAGCAGATGAGGAAATGCGCCCTTATCCTGTCCTGCAGACTGTGGAACACTGGACGGAGATTTATCATCGCGGTCTTGGTCACCTTGAATGTCTCCTCTATCTTCCACAGTCCTCCGTATATCTCGGCTATCTCCGATGCAGGTACGATGTGGTTCATGACCAGGAATCCGTCGCTCTCCCTGTAGTAGGCCCAGTTCTCTGGTCTGTCCTTCCTGATGTCGCCCTCGTTCTCCACTCCGAGCACATTGGTGCAGATGATGTAGTAGCCGTCGTACATCTCGTCCTCTTCCAGCTGCCTGCTGTCGAACTCGTATACGCACCTGTCATGCTCTATGGTCTCGTTTCCCTTTACCGCCTTCTTGACCAGGTATCTGTTCTTCCCGTAGTCGGAATCCTTGAAGTCCCTCGGCCTCGTGCCGAGGCAGTCCTTCGCATCCTCTATGGCCTTCTTTCTGTCGTACCTTGCCCTCTGCGAATACTTCCTGCTCCAGATGAAGACCTGGCGCTCGTTGTATGTGCCACTGTGCCTGCTGCTGTCCACGTCGCCATAGGCGCTGGCCCTCCTAGGGACTATGCGCTCCTTGATCCTGTACACGACATCCCCCTCGCTGTCCCTGGTGACGGTCCAGCCCTCGTCCGAGAGCGCGAAGGCCTTCGTGTCCCTATCGGCCTTCCTTACCGACTGGCTTATCACATAGCCGTTCCTTTCCTGCCGTATCTTGAGTATGTTGTAGTAGCTCATCATGCCCTTGTCGGCAACGACTATCTTCCTGCTGTCGGTGAAGTCTATGATGCTGCTGTCCATGGCGCCGGGCATCGTGATGCTGTCGTTGGTGTTCCCCCTGAATAGCTCGTATGTTATTGGCAGCCCCAGCTCGTCCATGAAGAGTCCCATCTGGACTATCGGCTCCGGCCTGTGCTCCTTGCTCGCGCCCCTCGCCCTGAGTCCGTCCTCTCCGTCCTCCCTGTCGAGCTCGAAGTAGTAGTTCGTCACATCGTAGAAGATTACGGTACCCTTCCTCCCGAATGTCCTCCTTATGCTCCTGTCCATCTGCCTGAGGATGTCCTCTCTCCATTCCAGTATGTTGTCCATGCATCTGTATACGTCGGAAAGCCTGTAGTCCGTGCCGCCGTAGAAGCGGTTCCTGTCCTCCCATGTGCCCAGCTTCGAGTCGGGCCAGAGGAGTCTGGAGTAGACAAGATGCTGGAAGAGCACATTCATGTTGTACTTCGCCTTCACATGCTTCCTCCTGGCATTCACCAGATAGTCCAGCTCCAGCATGTGGTAGAGCTTCGAATAGGCCGCATAGCCCAGGTTGAGCACCAGCGAACTGGCCCCGAGATTTCCATCGCCCGACAGCTCCAGCCTGCGGGAAAGGTCCACCTTGTAGCTTATGGTCTTCGTATCTGCCGCAGCCTCCTCCCTGAGCGCCCTGAGCCTTTCCTCTATGAATTCCTCCGGATCCCTGCCCTCTCGGACGAGTTCGGACCTCCTGTACTTCTCAACGGATACCTTCTTCTGCCTTGTCTTGGACCCAGGGATCCTAGATACCTGCGAGATATTGAAAGTCACATCCCCATTCCTGAGGGGTATCTTCTGAACGACGAATGCCATAGAGCTCTCCTTGATATAATGTTACCACGGAATGAATTAGATGTAAATAGGAAAACATAGGCAAACAGAAAAAGATTTTAAGAAAAGGGCAAAAATATACCAGCATTTACTGCTGGCGTATGGAATTAACTATTATTGATTTAACAAACTAACTGCAAAAGTATGGTGGACAGAATATTAGAGGCAGCTTACCAGCAGGAACATGCCGAAAAGGAACGGAAACGGGCCGCAAAGTCAAAAATTCGGATAGACGCACGATAATCACCAAAACCGGAGGGTATTCCAGTGAATACCCTCCGATTTTATGTTTGCCCTGCATGGGCAACAACTTGGTGGTGAAAGTCCACTGCGGGAACAGCCTAAGG
>LVBC01000105.1 GCA_001604265.1 Spirochaetales bacterium Spiro_01 | reverse complement strand
TTTTCCACCAATTCCATGTATTGAAACAAGATGAAGTGAAACCTCCCCCAAAGTGGCCGAGAGGCTGTCAGTGTGCTTTCTCTTTATGTAATGACATGAATATATGAACAGGAAAAAAGATGATTGTTGAATAATTCTGCCATCTGTGTATAATGAAATATGTTAGCAATGGCTAACTTTGGAAGGTCTTTATGAAAGTTTCACAGATAAATGTCTGGTTCGAAAGGTTCGGCAGATTCCAGTTGAGGCACCGCTGCGCCTTCATTGTTCTCCTGATCATCTTCACGATAGCAAGCAGTCTGGGGCTCTCTCTGCTGGAAGTCAGCAATGACGAGGATGAGTGGTTCGATGACTGGGAGAGAGTCAAGATGAATCAGGACCACTTCGAGGATATCTTCGGCAGCACGGATAGCCTGCTTGCCTTCGTCAAGGCGGACGATGTCTTCGATCCAGAGGTGCTCGATGCCATAGACCGGCTGGGTGACAGGCTGCTATCCGAGGTACCGTATGCGGACAGCGTCACTTCGCTGATGGAGATGACGATACCTATCGGAACAGAGGAGGGCTTCGAGGTCATAAACCCATTCGAGGATGGAATCCCGAGCGACAGGGCGGAGCTCGAGGAGAAGAAGCAGTTCATCCTCAGCAGGGAGTCGCTTGTGAACAACCTCGTCAGCGACGATGCGAAGGAGACCTGGGTCATCGTCAAGCTGGAGCAGTACTCTGAGAGCCTCTCGGAGGCGATGGGGAAGATTGCACCGCCTGCAATGGAGATATTCAACTCCGAGGAGTTCAAGTCGGACAAGTACGAGATACTGCCTGCAGGACTCTCGTACACGGAGTACGAGGAGGAGATTGCGTCGATGGAGCAGTGCGTCACGAGGATCCTTGCCGGCTTTGTCGTCATGATCCTCTGTCTCATCCTCTTCATCCGCTCCTTCAGGGGCATCATAGTCCCGGCAGTCGCAACGGTCGGTGCACTCTGCTCTGTGCTGGGAATCACAGGCTGGATGGGCATCAGGGCCAATCCATACATGCTTGTGGTCGCAGTCCTGCTCTCGATGGCACTTGCAGTCGGCTATGCAGTCCACTACATCAACAGCTTCCGCCTCCACTTCAGAAGGAGTGGAATGAGGAAGGAGTCCATAGTGATGGGCGTGAAGGAGTCCGGCTGGCCTCTTCTGTTCACTGTAATAACGACCATGGGCGGAATGCTCTCGTTCCTTGCGGGAGGAATCAGGCCGATGAGGTGGGTAGGTGGAGTCACTGCAGCCGCAGTCTTTGCCGTATACGCCTATGTCATGATACTGCTTCCGACGCTTCTGAGCTTTGGAAAGGACAGGAGTCCAGATCCCGACTACGTGGCCACTAATGGAGCAACGAAAGTGGATCTATCTGTAGAGAGGTTCGGCACCTGGATCCTGGACAGGAAGTGGGCAGTGCTTGTCATCGGCCTTGCCGTGATGCTTGCAATGCTTCCTGGTGTCCTCTCCATCAAGGTCAACATGGACTACTCGCAGATGATGGGTGAGAAGATACCGTACGTTGCCAGGCTGATGAGGATCACGGAATCGAAGCTGGGAAGCCAGTACAGCTACGATGTGCTCCTCGAGTTCGACGAGGAGGACAGACTGAAGGACCCTGTTGTTCTCAGGAAGATGGACGAGCTGACAGATAGGATAGGAACTCTCAGTATGACAAAGATATCCGGAAACAGGCCGCGAGTCTCCTCTGTCACGAAGGTCGTCAAGGAGATGAACAGGACACTGAATGGCGACGATCCTGCATTCTATACCATTCCGGATGACCAGGAGCTCGTAGGAC
>LVBC01000104.1 GCA_001604265.1 Spirochaetales bacterium Spiro_01 | reverse complement strand
CCGGAGATGACGACTGCATCGAAAGCAGGAAGCTCTCTCATGAAGAGCCTGAAGAACTCCTCCGATGCCTCTGGAGAGACCTCGCGGGCCTCTTCGACAAGCTCTGTCGAGGTGTGGTCCTCCTCGTTGATTATCGTCGTGCAGGTCCTGATATCGGCAGGAACACGGACAAAGCGGATATCGATATTGTCTCTCCTGCACAGAGAGAGGAACTCCTCTGTGCGTGTGCCACCAAGCTGGGCCATGCTGGTAGCAGGACGGCCCAGGTCGTTGATGACGCGAGTAACATTGATTCCCTTTCCCGAGGCGATTTCCAGAAGTCGGACACAGCGATTCACTTCATCCACATGGAAATTCCTGAAGACCATTATCTTCTGGAATGTTGGGCTGAGACAGATTGCCAATACCGACTTCATGAAACTCTCCTGAAAGTAATCTATAGTGATCAGGCCTTGCCTGCAGAGCCCATCACATCGATGATCTCGCTGCAGATCGAAGAGACCTTTGCGATGACAAGCTTGCTGACAGCTCTTGGATCCTGCTTGCTGGCCGGGTCGTTGTAGCCGGCAACGGATGGATCGAATACACCGTGGACCTTGAGTTCGGTTCCGACGTTGATCTTCCTGACACCTCTTCTGATGGCCTCTCTGAAGTCATCATATGGGACACCTGTGCCACCGTGCAGTACGAGTGGGCAGCCTGGAATCAGCTTGTTGATGGCAGAGATTCTTGGGAAGTCGAGCTGTGGCTTTGCCTTGTAGAAGCCATGAACTGTACCTACAGCAACTGCGAGGCAGTCGATTCCTGTGAGGTTGACGAACTCGAGTGCCTTCTCAGGCTGTGTGAACATGACGGACATGTCATCGACTACGATATCGTCCTCCTTGCCACCTACATGACCGAGCTCAGACTCTACTGTAACGCCATATTTTGCTGCGTAGTCAACACAGTAGCAGGTATCGGCAACATTCTCATCGAACTCCTTCTTTGAAGAGTCGATCATTACGGAAGTAAAACCATTGTCCACGCATCTCTTGAGAAGCTCGATATCTGTGCAGTGGTCGAGATGGAGGACCATATCGATACCGTAGTCAGCCGAAATACCCTCTGCCATCTTAACGACGGCCTTCTCGCCCATAACCTTGATGCCACCGGTCGTGGCCATCGCAATGACTGGACTCTTCTTCTCAGCAGCTGCCTTTGCAATACCGACGAGATTGTCAAAGCTGAAGAAGTTGAAGGCTGGTACAGCATAGCCGCCCTTCATTGCCCTCTTCATCTCATACTTCATGGTTACTAAACCCATATTTTCCTCCTAAAGAGCATCGCTCTTGATTATCTGTTCCAGTAGTTTTAACTACTATAACAATTTCTCTGCTTTTACCATAGGTAGAATTCTCTCGAAGTCCTGCCCTAGGCACATCTGTGTTCCCTCTCTGGAGAGTGTACCTGCTGCCATTGCAACTCCATAGGAGAGCATCTGGCCCTCGTCCAGACCTCTCTCGTATGCCATGGCGATACCGGCGACCATGCTGTCCCCTGCACCCTGGGTGCACTTGATATCGACATCTGGAGTCCTGCAGTACCAGGCGCCAGCTTCGGAGACCATCAGCGCACCCCTCTTTCCAAGCGTGATGCAGATGTAGCGGCAGCACCCCTCTCCGACCACCTCCTGGGCCCTTCCGATTATCGTTTCCAGCTCAGGATTCTCTGGATGGAATGCTGTGTCGAACTCGTACTCGTTCGGCTTTATCAGAAGAGGATGTGCCTTCAGCCCCTCCTGGAGAAGAGGGCCTTCTGCATCGAGGATGCATGGAACACTCTTACCTGATGCAAGCTCTATCAGCTCCCTGTAGGCTGTATCCGGAAGTCCCTTGGGAACACTTCCCGAAAGAACTGCAAGGTCTGCACCCTCTACATATTCAAGGAAGAAGGCCTTGAAGGCCTGCCAGGCTTCACTGGAAACGAAGGCTCCAAACTGGTTCACTTCGGTCGTCACATCGGTATCTCTGTCCCAGAGCTTTATGTTCTCCCTTATGCTTCCATCCACTACGATATTGTCGTAATCGATGCCAAGAGAGCGAAGCGATGTCATGAAAAGCTCGGATCCACCCCTGTACAGCAGGCCGCAGGTGCGAACTGGGACACCGTTCTGACTGAGAGCGAGAGATACATTTATGCCCTTTCCTGAGACATCCCGCCTGTCTGTTACGATGCGGTTCATGCCACCGACCTTGAGTGTGCGGATCATGCAGGTGCGGTCTATGCAGGGATTCAGCGTGACGGTTACGATCATCTCTTATTCCTTGACACTGCCTGCTACCTTGTTGATGAAGAACTCCTGGGAGAGGTTGAAGAGTATCAGTGCAGGTATTGCGATGATCACACTTGTCGCCATCAGACTGCCCCAGTCGTTCATCTCATCACCCTTGAAGGTCGTCAGACCTACAGTAAGAGTGAACATGACCTTCTTTGTGATAAGAGAGGATGCGATCAGGAATTCCTGCCAGACCTGGATAAATGTGTATACTCCAGTTGCTACGATTCCAGGTGTCACTATCGGGAAGAAGATATGATAGAGAATCTGGAGCGTGGAACAGCCATCGAGCTTTGCTGCTTCCTCGAGAGCCTGTGGAACATCCTTGTAGTAGCCGGACTGCAGAATGATCGAGACAGGCAGCTGGAGTGCGATGTATGGCAGCACGAGAGACTGAAGCTTGTTGTACATTCTCATCTTGGTACATAGCAGGAAGAGAGGAACAAGGAGGACCACAACAGGGAACATCTGTGTTATTCCAAGCAGTCTCTTCAGGGCTTTCGAGCCCTTGAACTGCAGTCTTGTCAGCGAGAAGGCGGCAAGGCTTCCGATCAGAGTCGTACAGACGACTGTTGTCACGGTCACCTGCATACTGTTCTTGAAGAAGTTCTGTACCTTGTATCTGTTGAAGGCCAGCATGTAGTTCGAAAGGTCTATCTTCCTTGGAATGAACTCAGGTGGAATGACATATATATCGAGCGTCTCCTTGAAGGAGGTGCAGACTATCCAGTAGAACGGGAACAGGATTATGAAAAGCATCACCAGAGCCAGGAAATAGATGAGGATACTGGTTCCAAGAGGCCTTCTGTAATGCAGCTGATTACTTTTCATTGTACCTCCTCCAGACTGATGCGAGAGTCTTGAATACTATGATGATTGTGAGCATTATCGCGAAGGCGATTACGCTCATCGTCGATGCATTGCTCAGCGAGAAGTAGGAGAAGGCCTCCCTCTGGATGAGAATGGACATCGTTGTCGTCGTCTCTGCCGGACCACCATTGGTCATGACCTTCATGATATCGTATGCGTTGAAGGTCCAGATGAAGCAGAGGAATATGCAGGAGAAGAGAACATCCTGGATGAATGCAAGATAGACATACCAGAACATCTGCAGAGGATTTGCACCCTCCAGCTTGGCGGCCTCCACCTGATCGGTAGGTATTGTGCACAGCTTTGCGTAGATCATCAGCGTGAAGAATGGAAAGGCACGCCACACATTTGCCATGATGGCCGCGACCATCGACAGAACGCCGTTGGAGAAGAACGAGAAGTTCTGGTCCACCAGCTGAGAGCTTCTCAGGGCCCAGGTTATCACACCGGCCTTCTCGTTCATCATAAGAGAGAAGATATAGCCTGTGATTACCGAGGGAAGAATCCATGGAATCAGGATGAACGACTTCAGAAAGTTGCTTCCCCTGAAGTTCGAGAAGAGCAGGAATGCACAGCCGACTCCGATGAATATGGCAAAGAAGAGGTTCACAACGGTCCAGACACCTGTTCTGGAGACTGCTCGCCACATCCTTCCCTCGTGCAGCATCTTCACATAGTTGTCAAAGCCCACAAAGGGTCGCTCTGTGGAAGAGAGGCTGTAGTCGTAGAAGCTGAGCAGTAAATTGTGCAGCATCGGATACAGCAGGAACACGCCTATCATGATGAATGCCGGCGCGACCAGCATATATGGCAATATCGATTGTCCTAGGGATTTCTTCATGGTCTACCTTCTGAAAACTGGTGTCCTGCTCAGCACAGGACACCATTGTCTCAACCTGCTCTATATCAGTTGATAGTATCGAGGAGAGCCTGGACCTCCTTGTAGCCGATCTCGCAGGCCTCTTCTGGTGTGATCTCACCGAGCAGACAGCGGGCATATGGTCTTGACCAGGTGTCGAATACCTTTGTAAGGACGCTGGTAAGAGCGACTGGATACTCTGCCTTTGCAATCTGTTCGCGGAACATGTCGTACTCTGGGATGTTGTATGGAGGATACTGGTAGGCTCTGGAATCAGCTGGGAGACCACGGCAGATCTGACCCTGCTGCTCTGGCTGGAGAGCCCAGGTAAGGAAGGCCTTTGCGCCCTCTGGGTTCTGTGCACCGGAACCGATGGACCACATGTAGCCGCCCATTGCAGAACCGTTGACACCAGAAGGTCCAAGTGGCATCTCAGCAAATGCGCAGTCCTCTCTGTTTGCGAACTTTGGAAGGACGGACTTGATCTGGGATGGAGTCCACCAGAGCATCAGGACCTTGCCCTGTGCGAACCAGGATCTGGCTGTGGAGTTGTCGAGGTTGCCATCGTGAGGCATGCAGGCGTACATCTCCTGGGCCCAATGCATGTAGTCGACAGCCTCTGGAGTGTTGAGCTGACAGACATACTTGCCATTCTCGTCGACCTTGTAGAGCTGGATGCCCCAGCAGAGCATGAAGCCACCAAGGTCGTATACGCAGAATGTGGACCTGTTGAGACCGCCTGCCATTGCATAGTAGCCCTTCTCGAAACCGGCCTTTGCGATCTTCAGTACATCGTCGGTCGTCTTTGGTGGCTCGAATCCGAGCTCCTTGATGAGCTTCTGGTTGTAGGCAAGAATTCTGCAATCCGGATCGAATGGGATGCCATACCAGTGGCCATTGAACTTGGAAGCGTTGACAGCCTTCTCGGAGTAGTACTTCATATCGAGCTTTGCAACTACGTCATCGACAGGTGCAACGACATCGCCAGCTACGAACATTGGAAGTGATGAGTGGTTGACCATGATGACATCGTAGTCGTTACCGGTCTTGTGGGAGAGAAGAGTCTGGGCGTCGAGCTGATCGTACTCGATGGTCTCGAACTCAAGGTCGTACTGAGGATAGGCCTCTTCGAACTTTGCCTCGATGTTGTTAGGTCCGATCTTCTCATCCATCGATGATGTCCATACCATGATACGGACAGTGGATTTCTTTGCTGGCTGTGCAGCACCCTCGGAAGCACCCTGGGCGAACAGAACGGAAACAGCAAGCATAGCTACCATTAGAACTAGCAATCCTTTCTTCATTTTTTCCTTCCTTTTTTTACTTTCATTTGAGTTTTAGTTTCAAATGTAACTTTTTTACTATATTATCTAGCGCCCAATTCCAGCAGTCAAGCTTTTTTAAAAAAACAGAAATCGACAGTTTGTCGA
>LVBC01000103.1 GCA_001604265.1 Spirochaetales bacterium Spiro_01 | reverse complement strand
GAGTTGCCTCCCCCTTCAGTCTGTTTCAAGTGGAGTTTCTGCCTCTGTTTTCTTTTTAAAGAAGATAGAAGCAACAACCCCAAACATGAGGAAAACAGACAGATGAATGAACAAAGTACACCCATCCTGGAGATGAAGCACATCAGCAAGGACTTCTTCGGAAACAAAGTCCTTCAGGATGTCAACTTCACTCTTCATGAGGGCGAGATTCTTGGTCTTGTCGGTGAAAATGGCGCAGGAAAGTCCACTCTTATGAACATCCTCTTCGCCATGGATTCAATCAAGAACACCGGCGGTTACGGTGGCGAAATGCTTATTGATGGAGAAGTTGTCCACTTCGAATCCTCTCTCGACGCTCTCAGGAAAGGTATTGGCATGGTCCACCAGGAGTTCTCTCTGCTCCCAGATTTCACAGCAACAGAGAACATCGTACTCAACAGGGAGCCTCAGAAGGCAAGTCTTCTCTCCGACCTCTTCGGAGACAGGATGAACACCCTGGACAGAAAGCAGATGGAAAAGATCGGACAAAGGGCAATCGACCGTCTTGGAGTCCCTCTCGATGCCCAGATGCCAGTCTCGCAGATGCCAGTTGGGCACAAGCAGTTCACGGAAATAGCCCGTGAGCTTTCAAAGGATGATGGAGAGGATGTCGAGCACGAGATCCGCCTTCTCGTTCTAGATGAACCGACAGCAGTCCTTTCCGAGAAGGAGGCAGAGAACCTCCTTGCTGCCATGAAGAAACTTTCAAGCGAAGGCGTTGCAATCATCTTCATCAGCCATCGTCTTCAGGAAATCATCGACGTCTGCGACTCAATCATGGTAATGAGGGATGGAAGGATCATCCAGAAGGTCGAGAACAGAAATGTCAATATCAGCGATATCGCAAACTGGATGGTCGGCAGAGAGGTCGATGTTTCCCATATAGAACATAGGGATTTCAACTATCAGAAGACTCCGATCGACCTTTCGATCCGCCATCTCTGGGTAAATATGCCTGGCGAGATCGTCCGCGATGTAAACCTCGATGTCTACAAGGGTGAGATTCTCGGTATCGGAGGTCTTGCAGGCCAGGGAAAGCTCGGAATACCGAATGGTGTCATGGGCCTCTACCCTGCCGGTGGCTCTGTCACATTCCAGGACAAGGCTCAGCTGCTCAACTCTCCCAGATCCCTTCTTGACAGCGAGTTTGCATTCGTAAGCGAGGATAGAAGAGGAGTTGGACTTCTTCTCGACGAGTCTCTTGAGTGGAATGTCTCATTCGGTGCAATGCAGGTCAAGGAGCTCTTTCTCAAGAAGTATGGCCCTGTCAAGTGGAGAGACCAGAAGGCGATCGAGGAGATTACAGACCACTATATCAAGAGTCTCCAGATCCGCTGTACCTCATCCAAGCAGCATGCGAAGGAGCTCTCGGGCGGCAACCAGCAGAAGATCTGCCTTGCAAAGGCCTTTGCGATGAATCCAAAGATTCTCTTCGTCTCCGAGCCTACCCGCGGTATCGATATCGGTGCAAAGCAGCTGGTACTCAGTGTTCTCAGGGAGTACAACAGAGTCCATGGAATAACGATCATCATGGTCTCAAGTGAGCTCGAGGAGCTCAGAAGCATCTGCGACAGGATTGCAATCGTAACTGACGGAAAGGTCAGCGGCATTCTGCCTGCAGCTGCTCCTAGCTCCGAATTCGGCCTCTTGATGGTCACAAAAGGGAGTGGCAAATGAACAGAATAATGGATTTCGTACATAAGGCAGGACTTCCGAGAATAATCATCGGACTATTCCTGCTTGCACTGTTCGTGATCGCTCCATTCGTGGGCGTTAGGCTGGATATCAGCTTCACGAATGTAATGAATCGCTTTGGCATGAACTGCGTCATGGTCCTTGCAATGGTCCCTATGATCCACTCGGGCTGTGGTCTGAACTTCGGCCTTCCACTTGGAATCATCTCAGGCCTGCTCGGTGCAACGATGTCAATCGAGTTCGGCTTTTCTGGAATGCTTAGCTTTATAATGGCAATACTCTTCTCGACTCCATTTGCTCTCATTGCAGGCTTTGGATATGGAAAGCTCCTCAACAAGGTCAAGGGTGGCGAGATGATGATCGCAACCTACGTTGGCTTCAGCTCTGTTGCCTTCATGTGCATGATGTGGCTGCTGTTGCCCTACCATAACCCGACCATGGTCTGGGGCTATGCAGGCAGAGGTCTCAGAACGACAATCAGTACAGAGGGCTACTACCTCCACGTACTCAACGACCTTCTTTCTCTGAAGATAACTCCGGACCTTATTGTTCCAACTGGAATGTTCCTCTTCTTTGCACTGCTTGCCTTCCTCATGTGGGCATTTCTACATACAAAGACCGGCACTGCAATGACAGCAGTAGGGTCCAATCCGATCTTCGCACGTGCAAGTGGCATCAACGTAGATGGAATCAGGACGCTATCTGTCATCATGTCCACCTGGCTCGGTGCAGTCGGTATCCTTGTCTATGAGCAGAGCTTTGGCTTCATCCAGCTGTATATGGGACCATTCTACATGGCACTTCCTGCTGTCAGTGCAATCCTTATCGGTGGTGCAAGCGTCAACAAGGCCTCAATCACCAACGTCATCGTAGGCACATTCCTCTTCCAGGGAATCCTTACAATGACTCCTTCGGTAATGAACTCTGTCGTTCATACCGATATCTCTGAGGTCGTACGTATCATAGTCTCCAATGGCATGATACTCTACGCACTTACCAGAAAGTCGGAGGTGGCAAGATGAAGAATCTGAATATTTCCAGAAAGGAGAAGGCAAAGCGCTTTGTCGAGAACAACACTGTCCCTATTCTCTTCGTTATAATCTGTGCAATCGGTATCCCGCTCTCCGGCTACTCGATGAACTATCTTGTCAACGAGATCTTCGTGAGACTTTCGAGGAACTCCTTTCTGATTCTCTCGCTTCTCATTCCGATCATGGCAGGCATGGGACTCAACTTCGGCATGACTTTGGGTGCAATGGCAGCCGAAATCGGCCTTATCGTCATCTGCAACCTCGGTGTCGTTGGAATTCCGGGAATGATACTTGCAGCCATCATCTCAACTCCGATCTCGATCTTCCTGGGCTGGATGTGCGGAAACCTCTTGAATATGGCCAAGGGAAGAGAGATGGTCACAAGCTACATCATCGGCTTCTTTGTAAATGGTGTCTATCAGCTGGTAGTTCTCTATATGATGGGTTCCATCATCCCGATTGCAAATGCTTCCCTGGTCCTTTCCAGGGGATATGGCATCAGGAACACTGTAAACCTCACTGGAATCAGGAAGCACCTTGACAATCTCATCCCGATCAGGATTGCAGGCGTAAGCATCCCATTTGCAACCCTCATCGTGATCGCCCTTCTCTGTCTTTTCATCCTCTGGTTCAGAAAGACAAAGCTCGGACAGGACATGAGAGCTGTAGGTCAGGATCTTGAAGTTGCAAGAGCTTCCGGCATCAAGGTCGAGAGAACAAGGATCATCTCGATCATCATGTCCACAGTCTTTGCTGGCTACGGTATGATCATATACCTGCAGAACATCGGAACCCTCAATACCTACAACAGCCACACACAAGTCGGTATGTTCTCGATCGCTGCCCTGCTTGTCGGTGGTGCATCGGTTGCAAAAGCAAACATCAGGAATGTATTCCTGGGTGTAATCCTCTTCCATCTGATGTTCGTTATCTCTCCTATGGCCGGAAAGAACCTCATCGGAGAGGCTCAGCTCGGTGAGTACTTCAGAGTATTCGTATCCTACGGAGTAATCACAGTAAGTCTCGTGCTCTATGAAGTGAGAAAGAAGAGAGAGCTCTCGTACGAAGGTGACGAGCTTGCTGCAGAGCAGAAGGAGGAGAAGTGATGAATAGACGACTCATAGTCAGAGCTGCAGCTATCCTCCTGGTTCTCCTGCTTGCAATCTGTATGTATCTTATCGGAAGACAGCATACTATCCTCGTCGACAACAAATCGGTCGAAGGAGGTCCAAAGGCGCTCCAGGAAATCGAAGTTGCAATCGACAAGCAGGATTCTATGGAACTCTATCCACGAGACAGGGACCAGTACATCGTAACAGGTCAGAGCCACACACTTCATGTGAAGTACACAGACTCCAACTGGAACGAGATAGACAAGGTCATCAAGTTCAAGGTTCCTGCCAAGAACGACATGTACATCATTTCGCTTCCAAAGCTTGCACAGAATCCGGATGCACCTCAAAGCGAATGGCTGGAGGTCTTCATCTCGATGGCAGTGCAGAGCGATGCAGGCTCTGAAGAGCCGCAAGTAAGTGAAGATCCATCTGCAATCCTCTGATAGCATGGAGTCGGCCTTCCTGGACCGGCTCCTTCTTTTTACTCCTTCAGCTGAACACTCCTTCTCCTCTTCAATTGCATTCTCTGTTTTCAATGGATTACAATGGATTTCATGAAGCAGATCGATGTAAAGGATATTGAGAATATCGCTATTGGACAGGTCGAGAACAGGGAGGCTGGCACAGGCTGTACTGTTTTCATTGCTCGAAACGGAATGCGAGCAGGTCTCAGTGTGCAAGGAGGAGGCCCTGCATCGCGCGAAAGCCAGCTTCTCAATCCTCTTATGTCGGCACAGTACATTCACGGTATCGTTCTTGCAGGAGGAAGTGCCTTCGGCCTCAATGCAGCAAATGGTGCAATGCAGCTTTTAGAGGAGCGCGGCATAGGCTTCGATGTCGGTGTGACCAGAGTCCCTCTGGTCTGTCAGGCAGACCTCTTCGACCTCACTGTCGGAAGCACATCGATCCGCCCGGATGAGAGCATGGGGCTGGAAGCGACGAGACTTGCTCTCGAAAGTCCCAACTACAGAGATGGAAACTATGGTGTCGGCTGTGGCTGTACAGTTGGAAAGATCCGAGGAATGGAGCATTGCATGAAATCCGGTATCGGAAGCTATGCAATGCAGATCGACAATCTTGTCATTGGAGCTGTCGTTGCAGTCAACTCTCTTGGTGATGTCTTCGACTACAGGAACAGAGAGATGCTTGCAGGACTTCTTGGCGATGACAGGAAGAGTCTTTCAAGCACGGTCGAATTCATGAAGAGAAGCATCGATGTCAACGAGAACAAGTTCGTTGGCAATACAACACTCGCTGTCGTCATGACGAACGCATACTTCGAGAAGACACAGCTTTGCAAGATAGCCCAGATGGCGCACGATGGGTATGCACGAAGCATCGAGCCTGTCCACACCTCTGCTGATGGTGACAGCATATTCGCAGTCTCTGTTGGAGATGTGAAGGCAGACCAGGACCTCGTCGGAACTCTCTCTGCCGAGGCTGTGAGCGAAGCAATAATTGCAGCAATAAAAAATGCAGAGTCAGCCTATGGCTACCCTGCATATAGAGATATAAATCGACACATATCAGGATTACACATCCATCGAATTACATCATAGCAAGCTGCTAATTCAAATGAATGCTTCTCTTCCGCGAGTGGCTGATAATGCCAGCCCGGGGGAAAAGCTATGGTATTACCGTGAACTTCGAGAAATGACGAGAGAAGAGCTTGGAGAAAAGCTCGGTTTAAAGGCCGGAGGTGTACAGAATCTCGAAGGCCGGAATAATGCCATCGAAGAGATTGCCCTCTCCTGTTGTGAGCTTTGCACAGAAGCCATCTGCATCTT
>LVBC01000102.1 GCA_001604265.1 Spirochaetales bacterium Spiro_01 | reverse complement strand
TCTTCCTTCTGAGGACCTTGGTGGAGACCTTCTCTTTCCATCCTTCATAAACACACATGCACATCTTGGAATGGTCTCGTTCAGGTCCCTGGCAGATGACTGCAAGGACCGCCTGCACCGCTTTCTGATGACGCTTGAGAACAGAGCTATGAGCAGGGAGCTTGCTGTAGCTTCAACGAAGATTGCAATCTCTGAGATGCTGTTGTCAGGTACGACGTCGGTACTCGATATGTACTACTTCGAAAGTGATGTCGCACTTGCTGCAAGAGAGATGGGAATAAGGATCTGGGCAGGCGAGACAATGCTTGATGCATCCCATCCCGACTCTGCAGACTTCTCTGGAGGCTTTCGCGAGATGGACAGGCTCATGGAGCTGAAGGATGAGTTCATCACACCGGTCATCGCACCCCATGCACCATATTCGCTTTCTCTTGAACACCTCCACTCCTGCCTTGAGTATGCAAGAAGGCATGGAATAATGTGGTCGATGCACCTTTCTGAGATGCCATTCGAATTCTCATCATTCTGTGAAAAGTATGGAAAGACACCGATAGAAACGCTGGAGAGTGAAGGACTACTATCCGATGAACTTGTAGCAGCACATCTTCTGCTGCTTGGAGAGAACGATATCGGCATTCTCTCGAAAAATGGAGTGAGAGTCTCTCACTGTCCTGGCTCGAATGGAAAGGCTGCAAAGGGTGTGTGTGCTCTTCCTGAGCTGCTTGAAGCAGGGTGCCTGGGCTCACTGGGAACCGATGGGCCTGCAAGTGGAAATACACTTGATATGTTCACACAGCTGAAGCTATATGCAGTATTGCAGAAGAACCGTCTCCACGACCGCTCTAGTGTTCCTGCACGAACGATTGTTCCTCTTGCGACCTCTATGGCGGGAAGGGTCCTGAATGCCGAAATCGGTATCCTGAAGCCCGGATACAGAGCAGATATGATGGTCCTTTCCCTGGATAGACCCAATATGCTTCCCTGCTATGACCCCTATTCGGTGCTCGTATACAGCGCACAGAGCCAGAATGTAAAGGATGTGTATGTAGATGGGCGATGCCTTGTAAGAGGCGGAACGCTTGTGGATGTAGACTACTCTGCGCTTGTAGAGGAGTTCGATCTTGCATCCAGAGACTTCGAGAGGATGGCCAGAGAGCTTCTGTAGAAGTATAGAAGAATCCTTTCCTTTCCAGAGAAGTGATTTCTGAATCAGTTCAGGATGCTGGCCATGCCTTCGCTTGCTCTGATACCTGAAGCCCAGGCTCCTGTGATTCCTCTGGAGGTTCCGGCTCCGTCACCTGCAAAGAAGACTCCAGGTGCGACCTGGAAGTGCTCATCCCTGTACTGGGGCTTGTTCGCATACAGCTTTATCTCGGGATAATACATGATGGTCGATGGATGGAGGATTCCCGGAACGATCGTGTCGAGGTTCTTCATCGAGGACCAGATGCACCTGAGGACCTTGGAGGGCATTGCAAGCGAGATATCCGATGGAGCTGCTCCTACGAGCGATGGCCTGAAGTCGTAGAGGTCTCCATTGAAATCCTGCTCCTTCGACCTTCTTCCAAGCCTGAAGTCTCCGACTCTCTGCATCAGAGGCTTTCCTCCGCCCATCAGTGCGGCCATGAGTCCAAGATGCTCTGCGAACTCCTGACCTGAGGCAAGAGGCTCCGTGAAGCGGATTGTCTTGAGGATCGCGAAGTTCACAAGGCCGTTGTTCTTCGACTCATCGGCCTTGTAGGCGTGACCATTCACGCTGTACCACTCGTCTCCTCGGGCAGTAGTGTACTTCTCTCTGACGACATGTGCGTTTCCACTGTTCGTGCAGAAGGTCCTGACCTTCTTAGGGAAGTAGAACTTCGGGTCGTAGTAGTCCTTGACGATCGGATAGTGCTCGATCCTTGTCTCGACTCTTATGCCTACATCGAGAATGTTGTCGACAAATGGAACTCCAAGCATCTTCATCACATCCTGGAGGAATCTGAAGCCATGGCGGCCTGGTGCGATCAGGATAGTCTTATATCCCAGCTCTCTCTTGTCCGTCCTTATGTACTTCTTCTCATTGTCGATGCTCACCATCGTCTCTCCAAGAGAGAGCTCGACGCCAGACTCCTGAAGACGCTTCTGAAGCTCCTTTATGAGCAGCAGGCCTCCATCTGTTCCGAGGTGTGTCTGCTTTATCTCGAGAAGAGAACAACCAAGACGCTCGGCCCTTGCCTGGTAGGTCGCTATGTTGGACTTTGGAAGTATATTCGGCCTGAGGAACTTCGTGACCATTTCCAGATAGTGGTTGGCGCACTCCTCGTCCCAGTACTCGGTAGGAAAGCCGATCGGGTAGGTGAAGTTCATCTTGCAGTCGTTTCTCATGCCGCCAGTCGAATAGGGAGTCTGGTCGATCATGAGTATCCTTGCATTGGGTGTCTTTTCGAGCAGAGAGAAGGCGGCGCCCATTCCAGCAGGACCTGTTCCGATAATAATCACATCG
>LVBC01000101.1 GCA_001604265.1 Spirochaetales bacterium Spiro_01 | reverse complement strand
TAATATCCATATTCTCGTTTTCGACCGCTTGGTACCAATGGAGGAAAAGGATCTCGTGAAAAATAGCTTGCCATAATTTTAGCTTAATCTCATGCTTTCTCACAATCAAGTTCATATGTACTTCCAGACATGACAGCAATTATCATAATCCAGACATATGCTTGGAGATATCTTAAATATGTTTCGGTTTCTGCAGAAATATCGATCAATTCGAGAAATCCCAATATAATCATGCATTCAATTGTTGCGCTTTCACTCACACTTTAAAGAAGAAGAAGAAGAACAGAATCATTGATGATCTATTCTTCTTCTCTATGAACTAACTCATGCATCTGCCTATAGCCATACAAATCCTGAGTTCAAGTAGCTACATCAATACCCAGGCAAAGGCCTTTGCTGTGCGCCTATCAGCATCCTTGAAGTGATTGCCCTGATTCCATTCGAGAGTGCAATCGATACCCCGCAAGTGCAGCAAGGTCTCAGCTTCTCTTATATTTTCTCCTACTGTGGCCATCACAGGATTCTTCGTCCTTTCTTCCCTGTCTCCAAGGCTTAGATAGACACGCTCTGTTCTGATTTCATGTTCCTTCATATAGTCAAGAAAGCCAGGAAACCAGATCGAGGGCGATGCAGCAGCGACACCTGCAAAGATATCGCTCTGATAGCTGGCCCATAGCGCAAAGAGACCGGATAGTGAGTAGCCACCAATATAGTAGGTCCTGCTTCTATCGGTACAAAGAGAAAGGACTTCTGCCAGAGTATCCCCTGCTCCCCCTCCAAAGTCATCTTTTCCGAAAACAGCAGGTGCCTTCCAAGGAGAGAGATCGTCATTCCAGCTTTCTACCTTGATGGCAAGAAGCAGGAAATCCCTCTCTGCACTCTCCTTTATCAGAGAGAATTCCCTCTCTATCTCTTCAAGGTCATGGTCACCGACCATCTGAACAAGAACTGTCCATGCTTCTGGATTTCCATACTCATATATGCTCATAGGGAATCGACCTTTCAGGATATCAGATCAGCGGACCGATGCAACATCATATTCTCTGGCCTTGAGATGAGCAATGATTGCAGCCTTCATTCCTTCCTCATCGCCGGCCTTGAGCCGTTCAAGTATCTGCCTATGCTCGATGACGGAAGCAAGTGCCTGATGCGTCTTGTTGCTGCCACTCTGATAGTACACATAACGATGGTTCATTATATTGGTGTAGGCATTGGTTATAGTGGAGTTGTTGAGACTGCGGACAATGATCAGATGGAACTCCTGACTGGTCTCAAGCTCCTTCTGGGTTATATCCGAATAGGCACTGATATCATTCTCTCTTATCAGTCTCTCGTCCTCAGTCACATTCTCTTCCAGCATTCTGATAATATCGTTACTGACCTTGCTTGCTCTTATAGCGGCAGGAACAGCATAGGTCTCGATCATGATCCTTGCTTCGATTGCCTCATGAATATCTTTGGAGGTGAAATTCATTACCCTCATACCGCGCCTGGGATATGCGACTATAAGCTTCTCGGAAACAAGTCGATTCATCGCCTGCTTCAAAGGTGTATCGCTAACCTCGTAATACTCGCATAGACTTCTGACATTCAGCTTTTCGTCAGGACCAAGATCCCCTGTGATGATACGTCGCTTTATATCGCAATAGACCTGATCCACGAGAGGAGTATTCTTCAATGATGGCATAACAAAATTCTCCAGTCGGCAATATTCTCGGCAACCCTGCCAACTCAATATTTTATCAACAACTAGACAGCAATGCTAGAGAGTGCAGGTCCTGCCCTTGACCAGGAGTCATCTGAAAAGATTCGGCAGGAAGAGTATGAGTCCAGGACATGCAGCAAGGACCAGTACATTCAAGACCATTATCAGATAGAATGGGAGACACTCTCTGGTAAAGTCCTTCACCTTCACTTCCGTAATATCGCATACAGTGTACATTACAACACCAACTGGTGGTGTAACGTTGCCGACTGCACTGCAGAGCAGATAGATGATGCCGAAGTAGACGAAATCGATATTCATTGCCCTGACTGCAGGAAGCAGAAGAGGGATGAGGATTATCATGATCGTTGTTCCATCAAGGAACATTCCAAGGATGAGGCAGATGAAAATGAACATGCACATGAATGCGTATGGAGTCTGAACGAACTGAAGTATCACGCCTGCAATTGCTTCAGAAAGCTTCTCATTTGTCACATACCAGGCAAATACATTTGCACAGCCAAATATCATGAGACTGTTGCACGCAGTCACGGCAGCGTCATTGAACGACCTGAAGATTGTCCTCGGTGTTGCCTCGCGATATAGGAACAGTCCAAGAACAACCGCATATACAACAGCAATCGCTCCTGCCTCGGTCGCAGTGAACACACCGCATCTTATTCCGACGATGATTATCACAGGAAAGAACAGTGCCGATAGCGATGTCTTTGCTGAATTGAAGACCTCTTTTGGCCTTGCCCTTCTCTCCCTTACGGGAACATAGCCCCTCTTTCTTGAAATATAGGCATTGATCGCCATCTGCTCGCAGCACATGAGCACACCGGGAATGAACCCGGCCATGAACATCTTTCCTACCGATACATCGGAAATGAACGAGTATAGAATCATTCCTACCCCAGGAGGAATGATGGGAGTTATCAATGACGAAACGGCTGTAATGACAGCAGAGTACTCTCGAGAAAAGCCATGGCGCTCCATCTCGGGAACCAGCATCTTTGCTTCCATGGCGCAATCTGCGACATTCGATCCCGACAGTCCTCCCATCAGGGTCGAAAGCAGGATATTCACATGTGCAAGACCTCCTCGGAGATGACCGATCAGCACCTCACAGAAGCTCATCAGCCTCTTGGTGATTCCTCCCGCATTCATGCAGACACCCGAAAGGATGAAGAAAGGAACGGCCAGGAAGCTGAATTTCATGATTCCTGCATTCACCAGCTGGGGAACGATGAATGTTCCGACCTGCGGGTTCAGGAAGAAGTAGATGCCACCCGAACAGAGCATGCATATGTAGATCGGACAGCCAATACAGAGTGTAACAGCCAGGACAATGAGAGGTATCCAGATCATCTCTGCACCTCCCTGCTCTTCCTGATATCCATGCATAGATGGTATGTGTAGATAATGGCACTGGCGGTCATTCCAATGACCATAGTGGCGTATATCCATCTGTAGTTTACATTCAGCAAGGGAGTTGTCCTGTATTTGGCCTTCTTCATGAGAATCAGGCCAAGATATGATGTAGTACCCAGAACGATGATGCATATGACATCGACAGCAAGCCTGCAGATCAGCTTGCCTCGATCACTCATCATATCGGTGAAGAAGTCGAGCTTGACAGCTCGTCGTGCATATGTAAGTGGTATAAGGGCAAATGCCAGGGCCGCAACGAACATGATAAGAGAGACCTCCTCGCACCATCCGATCGGCCGACTGAAGCAGTACCTCATGATGACTGCAACAAAATTCAGAACGACAGTGAACATTATCAGTAGCCCACTGAGGCATTTGAATACATCAGAAACAGTCCTGACTATTCTATCGATCATTCTTCCTCTCCCTTATACCTTACGATTGCTGCAGGGCCATCCTGGAATGAAGATGACCCTGCCCATATGCTATTTGACTTCGGCCATCTGCTTCTTGACGAGATTGTAGGTATCAAGACTCCAGAGGTCTGCATACTGAGGAAGTGTTGCTTCTCTGAATGCTGCTATATCGAAGTCCTCGATTATCTTGACTCCATCGGCAATGAAGGCATCGAGAGCCTCCTTGTTCCCCTTCGGCATCAGTGTATTGCTGAAGTACTCACCAGCTTCGTTGGCAACCTGGATAAGTGCCTTCTGTGCACCAGGAGTGAGGCTATTGAACCAATCGGTGCTTACGAAGAAGAGGCTCAGCATCTTCTGATGTCCTGTCATAGTGACATACTTGCAGACCTCCTGGGTCTTTCTGGCATAGAGTGTGGAAAGAGGATTCTCCATACCATCGATTATACCCTGCTGGATTGCTGTATAGACTTCGGTAAGTGCCATTGGGGTTGCTGTTGCTCCCATGTAGTTCATCATTCCGATTGCTGCGGCATTGTTTGGAACACGTATCTTCATTCCCTTGAGATCAGAGGGCTTGTAGACTGGCTTGTTAGTCATGAGATATCTGGTACCGTCCATCCAGTTGGTTGCCAGTATCTTGACCCCCTTCTTCTCCAGCTTCTCGACCTTGTCCTTGAACCATTCAGTCTCAGCCACCTTGTACAGTTCTTCTTCCGTATCGGTAAAGAATGGACCATTTATGATATCGAAGTTCTCTCCAGGAAGCATCTTCGAGAACCAGGCCGCATCGGTTGCTGAAGCGATATTCTCGCCCATTGCGATCATCTGATGGACCTCATCGGATGAGCCTAGCTGGGCATTTGGATAGACCTCGATCACAAGCTCATCTGTCAGCTCCTGTATTCTCTTCTGCATGAAGAGACCTACCTGTGTTCTTGGATTCTGGTCATTGTTGGCGGAATGCCAGCGGAGGACAGCAGGAGCTTTCTTTGCTGCGGTCTGGGCTTCTGATGTACCGTTTGCAAATACAGTACCTATTGCAATTGCAATCACTGCCAATACTACCATTGCTTTTTTCATATGATTCTCCTTTTTCTATATTGGTTCTTCGGGTCAATTGGTTCCTTCCAGGATGGCCCCTTGTTCCTTGAGAGTTCTTCTGAGCTGTTCGATTGAAATATCTCTGGTCGATATTCCCTCTTTCGAGCATATGGCAGCAGCTGTTCCTACTGCCTGTCCTGTCGCCATGCAGGTTCCCATGACTCGGGCACTTGAGTGTGCTACACGATCTGCACTGATGCATCTTCCTGCCAGGAAGAGATTCCTTGTTCCCTTTGGAATCAGACAGCCGAGCGGAATATCATAGGAGCCAGCATTCCTGATTGTCGCCCGGATGTGGTTCAGCTTATCGCCGTGAATATCGATTTCGTGACCACCCTTGGCAATACCATCAGTTCGCTTGACACCATCTGCAACCTCCTGCCCTGTCAGATAGTATTCGCCGATTATCCTTCTTGATTCGCGGATGCCAAGACGAGGTGCGATACCGTCAAGGACTGCATTCTGACAGCCAGGAATGTGCTTGACGATGAATCGATAAGCATTTTCGACCTGTTCGCTCAGCGCGATGATCGAGTCACCAAGACTTTCTGCTGTCATGCAATCCCGGGAAACAAGCCTTGTCGTATTTACAGTCACCACTGTCCTATCCGTGCTATTGGGATTGAAGGCAAGCATTGAACAGGAGTGGAGCTCTCCACTCTCAATCGCCCTTTTCATCAGCGGTCCATTGCCACTGAAGAATGCCTTTGGATATCCAAGATCATAGAGCTCCTGTGCCAGCTCCTTGGCACTCTTCTTGCTATTTGGATTCTCTGCCAGCCCACAGTTCTCTGGGTGATCGAGGATGAACTGAAGCAGTTTCATGGGCTCTATGTTCTTCAGCTGGAATACCATTGTCATTGGCTGGAGAAGCCCTTCACTATCACCCATTTCATATGGAACTCCACATAGGACACAGACATCTCCATCCCCGGAGCAGTCAATGAAAACATCTGCAGAAAGGCGGATATCCTGCAGCTTGTTCTTGATTTCGACGGATTTCAGGATTCCATCATCGTAATCCACTCCTACTACCTGGGAGTACGGAAGCAGCTTCACTTTGTACTCTGCCAGCTTGCGGATGATGACGAAGCTCATGATCCTTGGGTTGATCATGACAATACAGATATTGCGCCTGTCATAGATAGAACCTACATACCCATTGAGTTCCCTGCAGGCCTCGAACAATTCCTTGGCAACACCCCCGACAATCCACTCGCCACCAGTTGTCCTGCAACCATCAATGGGCAGACCCGACAGCAGATCGCCACCAAAGACCGAGGAACTTTCAACGATAACTGTCCGAGCTCCATTCCTGGCAGCAGAGATCGCAGCTGCAACTCCAGCGGCCCCTCCCCCGATGACTGCCACGTCATAATGTAGTTCTTTCATCGCATTCTCCATTTTAGGTTTTAGGCCTAATTTATAGATTCAGCGTAAATCCCACCGTCCAATCTGTCAATCAAAAATATTTCCATATCAGGAATTAAGAGTATTCTGGCCTGTAGATCAGCTTCTGGATTTCCATACTCATATCTGATCATTGCTGGCGCCCTCCCAATATATTGCACCCAGAAGGAACTACAGGATTAGGGCTTGATTCCCGAATATGTTTCTACCTATACATCAGCGGTCTTTGGCAAGAAGAATAGCAAGTGCTACAGGACAGAGGATGCCATCTTCGAATACCGGAATAACCCAGATAGAGTCTTCCCTGAAGGAATACTTTTCCTTAAGAACAACAATGAGGAAAAGGCTCTATGGAAGTTTTAAGGGACAAGCTGATGGATCGTTTCAATTCTGTCGACTTTGATCAGGTAAGAAGGGATGCCGGACTGTTCGTTTTTGATAATGAAGACTTGTCCTTCTATTCAAGAGAACTCTTTATTCAAATGATGGACAGAATAATGTAATCTCGTAACAGTAGCAAAGGAGTTTGCAATGAAGAAGTTCACATCTCTTATTCTGATCCTCATTCTTCTCAGCACAGCTGTTCTGGGCCTTGGAGCGAGGGACAGCAGACCGCTGTTCGTCTCCATCGTCAAGATGGATCTGCAGCAAGTCGAGGACAAGTACCCTACCCACGTTTCCTGGGAGGTCGCCCCATCTACTTCAAGTGGAGTTCTCCAGGGATACTTCACGGCCTCTGCCGAAGAGCAGCTCGAATATGTCCACAAGGTCAGAGATGTCCTCTTCTCAAAGGATGGCAGGGATCTGCTTGCAGACAAAATCGGCCTCTCTGCCAACAGTCTTCTCGAGGCACCTGGCTACTACAATGGAAGTACCTCATATGGCTTCCAGTCCCTGTTCGATGTGAAAATCAACAGAAGTCTCTCTCTCGATGATGAAGGAAGAAATATCATTGTCAGTACAGTAGATCCTGCTGATGCGGACAGGCTCATGCTATATGGTTCTGTAATCTGCTATCTGCTTGCGCAGGAGGGAGCACCCTGGAACAGATTCAGGACAGCAAAGACACCTGATGAGGTTACAGGAACCTACCTGCTCATCAAGGACGAGAACAGGAATCGTCCACTCTCCAATGAGGAGATAACAATCCTCGGCAAGGAGGTCCAGACTGTTGTTGAAGAGTTCAACAGAGCAAGTGGAAAGGAGATGTCTGCAGATGATATTGCTCTCATATCCCGTCCAGGCGGTGTCTCACTCGCCTATGTAGGTTGGGATGAAGATATCCATGGAAGCATCTATACAGGTCTGACTCACGAAGCCTGCGACAGATTCCTCAGAAGATGCAAGCTCCAGGGACAGGTCGAGGACTACAGGCATGAGTCCGATGGAGTCTGGGGCGACTGGGCATCAGATCCAAACGGAGAGATCTATACTTCCTGGGCCAGGGAAGCTGGATTTGAAGAGCTGTTCGAGGAGTGCATACGCACATTCGGCCCTGCAATCTGGACCATCCAGAAGGATTTCTGCAGCAGATACGGCTGGGGTGAACTTTCGAGAACAGTCAGGCTATGAGCAAGGAGATGATGATGAGAAAACAAATGAAGATTGCAGCAGTATTCCTCTTTCTGGTGTCCGCCATACTGCTTTCAAGCTGCACAAGCACAGTATCTTCTGCCAAGGAAGAAACAGAAGGTCTTTCTTGGAGCGAAGAGTCCACAGTCAGCTATCTCGGCCCTGCAGGGACATACACAGAAGAGGCAACTCGGCTATTCTTCGGACCGAAGGCCAATCTGTTCCCACAGAGGACTGTCGACGAGGCTATTGCAGAACTCAGAGCAGAGCGCGTGGATTTTGCTGTAATTCCACAGGAGAATACGATCGGTGGCCCTGTTGTGAAGTATGTAGATGCTCTGATCGCCCAGACCGATGTCTACATAGTCGGCGAAGTGGTCCTTCCCATAAGCCAGACATTGATGGGGATACCGGGAACGAAGCTTGAAGATATAAGGACGGTCCTCTCGCACACCCAGGGGCTTGACCAGTCAAGGACCTGGAGAAGCAGCAATCTGCCTTCGGCCAAAGAAGAGGAGACAGCAAGCACTGCAGCCGCCGCAAAGCATGTAGCAGAGGCAAAGGACTCCTCCATCGCTGCAGTTGCAGCACCGGGAGCAGCAAGGCTCTATGGACTTGAGGTTCTTGCCGAGAATGTGCAGATAAGTCTGGCGAACAGGACAAGGTTCTACGTCCTTGCAAGAGAACCGCTTTCTGGAGAGTGCTCCAATGCACTTCTCGTGGCCAGGTGCAGTGCCGACAGGATAGACGACATCATTGTCGCACTGAACAGAAGCGGACTCGAGCTCGTTGCACTGCACGACCGTCCGGAAGGCAGCGCACTTGGAAGCTACTACTATACAATCGAGCTGAAGAGTGCCTCCTCTATAACTCCAGAACAGATAAAGGTCATGGAAGGACTGGATGACGTCAGGTACTTTGGTACCTTCTGCGTCGTAGAGAAGTAGAACAGGGAGAATTCAGATCGGTATCTGCCTCGAAACAGATACCGACAACCGTTCATCTATAGTTATAGAGTGCATCCCAGAAGAGATTCTCGTGCTCTGCACAGCATCTGAATATCCTGCAGAGCTCCTGGACCTCTTCTTCCTTCAGGTCTCCTGCCTGTCTATCCATCATATCGATCCATCTCTGGTTTGCTTCGACATAGGATACATCGACGTAGGAGTCGAACCAGCTTCTGTACGGGGATGTCAGGATCTCCTCTGCATATCTGTCATTCATCACCTGGCCGATATATGCATAGGCCCAGGAGCACTGCAGCAATGCAGTCAGACCTGCAATCGTCCCCTTCATCTCAAGCTGCTTTCTCATATAGGCCACGTAGTCGGAAATCACCTTCGATTTACTGCAAGCTGCAATCTCCTCCTCGCTCACGCCTATCCTCTTCATACTGGGAAGGTGCACGCACTCGGTCTCGTGGGTCGTCTGCCTGATGACTCCTGTCAGGAAATCTCTGAGAGCCGAGTCCTCTGCTCCTTCCTGTGTCAGCTTCAGAATATCGATGTAATCCAGAAGGTACATGTAGTCCTGAAGCATGTAGTTGCGAAAACGATGCTCGGCCAGAGTTCCCTTTGCCATCTCGTTGACAAAGGGCTTCTCTGTAGCCTCTATCCAAAGGTCCCTGGCGCTTTCGTAGAGAATTCCCGAGAGCTTCATAGACTATCTGAACTCCCCTGTCAGGTTGAAGTTGTGCGCCATCGGACCTGAGCCCTTTCCAAGATCGAGCATTGCAGCAAGTGCACCTGAGATATAGGCCTTTGCCCTGTTTACAGAATCTATGAGAGAGTAGCCCTTGGCCAGGTTGGAGGCGATTGCACTTGAAAGTGTGCAGCCGGTTCCGTGTGTGTTCGGGTTGTCTATCCTATTGCCCTTGAACCAGACTGGATCCAGGCTCTCGGCAGAGAAGAGAACATCGTTTGCATCGTTGATCCTGTGGCCGCCCTTTACAAGAACTGCACAGCCATAGCTATCGAAGAGAAGCCTGGCAGCCTCCTCCATCTCCTTCTCGCTTTTTATGCTCATACCGGAGAGTATCTCGGTCTCCGGGATATTCGGTGTGATCACAGAAGCAAGTGGAAGCAGCTCGCTCTTGAGAGTCTCGAT
>LVBC01000100.1 GCA_001604265.1 Spirochaetales bacterium Spiro_01 | reverse complement strand
ATCCTTGGTAAAGCCGTTTGCTGCGCCGATGGCGTCAAGCAATTTGTGTGACTTCGTCAGTTCGTAAAGGCCTGGCTTATTAACTTCGCCCAAGACGTAGACGCGTGTCGTACCGAGCTGCGCTATATTAACTGTGACCTGCGGATTGACAAGGTATTCGGATAGCCTTTGCTCCAGTATTTGCGTGAACTGGGCAATGGTCTGGCCCGTGATGTCTACTTCGCCAATCAAAGGAAATGAAAGCTTGCCGTCAGGTCTGACGATGTATTTCCCTCCTGGTGTAGTAATGACCGTGCTGATATCCTCATGTCCCAAAACCGTGATATCCAGCTGATCACCCGGGCACATAATATATTCCTCTGCGTGTGCGATGCCGCTTATAGCTAAAGTACAAGCAAACAGCAAAGAAACAATCTTTTTCTTCATGGACTTATCCTCCTTGTTTTTCCTCAATACAACTAATATTAAATCACTCTACAGGCCAATTGGCAAGGGTGAAAGGCTAAAAGACGAGATTCCAAACCCGAGATCCCTCGACTACGCTCGGGATGACAAGCACGAACGTTCGGAATGACAAAACCTAAGATCCCTCGACTACGCTCGGGATGACAACCTTTCCCTCTATCAGTCACTGCGTGACAGCTTCCTCGTCTGAGGAAGCCTCAGTCGAAGAAGCTGCTGAAGAAGCCTTTGTTCTTATCGTCCGGCAGCTTGATTTCTTTCGGGATTTCGATATCAACATATCTGTCTGCGATGATAGCTGCAGGATTTGCTGTGGTGATCCGGTTCAATACTTCCGGCTCAACCTTGTGCGCCAATAGCTCAAGACCGGCTGTGGTGTCTGTATGTCTATGTTCTACGCTGTGGGCATCGGTACCAAGAAAATGGACCATGTTGTTCGCCAAAAGCAAATTAGCGAAATTCTTCACTTCCGTGCCAAACTTGCAGGTAAAACTGCCTATGTTGCACTGTACCAGAGCGCCGTTTCTCAGCCATTGGTGGAGCAAACGCGGATGCTTGGCGAGATACGGATGGCGTTCGGGGTGAGCGATGATCGGTATCAATTCTTTGATCTGTACTTCGTACAGGAATTCCTCGGCATAGTTCGGCACCGTATTGGCTGGCAGTTCTACGAGCACATAACGGCTGCCGGCAAGGCAATAGTCGCTTTGTCCTGTTTTCAAAAGTGTCAGCATATCCCAGTTCATTTCGAGCTCTGCACCTGCATAAACACGAATAGGAATGCCGGCATCCTGTGCATTCCTATTCAGGTCTTCTGTTTTTGTTAGAATTGTCTGCCAATTAGCGTGGCTTGCACCTTCGATAATATGGGGTGTAGCGATAATATCCGTAGTGCCGGATTCTGCTGCCATTTTTAAAAGGGCGAGCGAATCCTCCATGTTTTGTGCGCCGTCATCTATGCCATCTATTATATGTGTATGAATATCAATCATGAAATCTTCCCCCTCTGCTATTTCTTAAAAGTGGTTAGGAGTATACGTAGGAACCATTTCTTGCAGAAGTTCAATATATTCGAGATCAGTCGTACAATTCCTGAATTTTGCTAATTGGTCGCGAATCGTTTGTGGGTCTTCGTTAGGCAGATTAGCACGGAAAATCTGTGTATGCATCGTAGCTGAAGTTCCCTCTTCAGCCGACAGTAATTCTTCAAACAATTTCTCGCCTGGACGCAGGCCTGTAAAGGTTATCTGGATATCGCCATCTGGTTCATGTCCGTAGAGTCTGATCATGTTCCTCGCCAGATCTACTATTTTCACCGGTTCCCCCATATCAAGGACGAAAACTTCTCCGCCCTTACCCATGGCACCTGCCTGCAAGATCAATTGCGAAGCTTCCGGAATCGTCATGAAATAACGTTTCATTTCCGGATCAGTAACGGTAACCGGACCGCCGGCCTCGATCTGTTTTTTGAATAATGGCACGACACTGCCGCGGCTGCCCAGGACATTGCCAAAGCGCACGGTAATATATTTAGTAGCAAATTGTTTGTTCAGAGCTTGCATTACGCGTTCGGCGACACGTTTCGTCGCACCCATGACGCTGGTCGGGTTGACTGCTTTGTCGGTAGAAACCATGATGAAGGTTTCCACGCCCTTTTCGCCGGCCAGACGGGCTGTTCTCCAACTGCCGTAAACATTATTGCGGACAGCTTCCTCCGGCTGTGCTTCCATCAGAGGTACATGCTTGTGAGCAGCCGCATGAAAGACTACCTGCGGTTTGTAACGGTCATAAATACCGGACATACGCTCTGTATCGCGCACGCTGGCAATGACAGGCACGATGCGTTCGGTGCCGTAAATGCCGCCCAATTCGCGGTGGATCTCATAAATGCTGTTTTCACCTTTGCCCAGCAAAATCAAAGTCGAAGGTTTCATCTGCATTACCTGACGGCAAAGCTCGGACCCGATGGAGCCGCCGGCTCCGGTCACCATGACACATTTGCCTTTCAGATAGCCCGCAATCTTCTCTACATCGAGAACTACCGGATCGCGTTCCAACAAATCTTCGACGCCGACAGGGCGCAAGGTCTTCATATTAACACTTTGTTCCAGCAAGGAATAAACGCCGGGAACAATCTTGGTTTTACATTTAGTCTGACTGCAGATATCTAC
>LVBC01000099.1 GCA_001604265.1 Spirochaetales bacterium Spiro_01 | reverse complement strand
GCCTCATAGAGCTTGAGGAACTTCGCTCTCAGAGGTCTGTAGAGTCCGCTTCTTGTTTCATCCGGAGTGATCGTCCGCGTCTCTCCTTCAAGCTCCATGAAGCCCTCCAGGGCTCTTATCCCGTCCCAGCTGTACTCTCCATGCAGTGCAATCAGCGCATCTCCATAGGCCGCATTCATGCCCCTGTGGACGACAAGCTGCTTTCCTGTGATGTCGCTTATCAGCTGGACTATCTCCTCATCCTGTGCAACTCCTCCGCTCAGATGGATTGTCTCGATTCTCTCTCCTGTCTCTTCCATCTTGGAATCGAGAAGGAACATCTCGTAGCCGATTGCTTCCCTTATCGCCCAGTAGTAGTCGCTGCGCTCGCTCCTTCCATCGATTCCCCAGATCGTGCACTTTGCAAAGGGGTCGTTGAATGGTGTCCTTGCTCCATTGATGTATGGAAGGATAAGAAGGCCTGTAGGCCACTCCTTCATGGGTGCTGGCTTTCCTTCAAAGCCGAAGTGCTCATCGAGAGTGTGCAGGAAAAGTCCGCCGCTTGATGCCCCGACACCGAATCTATATGTGCCTTTCATTACAGAAAATCCGCATACGAAGCCATCGAGAGGGATGTAGTGGTCCATCATGTGAAGCATGCTGAGCGTCGAGCCGAGGACTGCCATCGTGTCGCCTGGGAAGATGGAGAGCATGCTCATCGCCTCAGCGTTGACATCGCAGGCTCCGACATGGACTATGGCATTCTCAGGAAGTCCTGTCAGCCTGCTTGCCTCTGCAGTTACACATCCAAGCTCGTCTACGGCCCACTTCAGTCCGGGTATCTTCTCTCTCTCGATACCGAAGGAGTCCAGAATGGAGTAGGGAATCTCTTCGCTCTCCAGGTCTGCAAGCTTTGCTGCAAAGGCGGTGGAGGCATCCCAGCATGTGGAACCTGTCAGTCTTGCTGTGATGAAGTTGTTGCTTTCTACGAAGTACTTCGTCCTTTCATAGACCGCTTCCTCGTTCTCCTTGAGCCAGAGGATCTTCGGAAGCACAGACTGGGTCGTGAAGGCACCTGCAAAGTGTTTTTGGAGATACTCCTCTCCCAATGCCCTGTTCATCCTTTCTATCTGGTCGACAGAGCGCGTATCTATTCCATATAGAATTGCGTGATAGGTGGGATCCAGGTTCTCATCCACAGGAACGAAGGAGCCGCAGACGGAGCTTATGCAGAGTCTGGAGACCTTCGCCGTATAGGGCTGGAACTCTCTGAGAATGGAGAGAAAGCCCTCCCACCAGGAGCTGAGAGCATCGACCTCGAAGAAGCCTGGGCGAGGGTTGATGAGTTCGTTCTTCACACTGGATTTCTGGATTATCGCTCCTCTCTCATCGAGAAGGACCGCCTTGGTCGAGCTTGTCCCGACATCCACACCTAGATAAAAGCCCATATCACAGTCTCCCTATTGGAGTGATAGCTTCCCTGAGGAGGGAAGCTATCGGGATGAAAGTCCGTTTTCAGAGTGTCTCTGCAGTCACGAGAGGTGCATCGACGTAGACGATCTGTCCACCTGCAGCAGCTCTCGGCTCGGCACCGGAACCGATCTTCTCGATGATCGCAATTGCCTTGTCGGCCATATCCTCGAAGGGCTGTGCGACAGTCGCATAGAAGGTGCCTTCCTTGATTCTCCTGAAGGTCTCCTCGTTTCCATCGACACCTGTTACGAGCACATCCTTGTAGCCCTGGGCCTGGAGAACATCGGAGCAGGCGTATCCGAGCTGGTCGAAGGCGGTCCATACTGCATCGATCTTGTCGCCGTACTTCGTTGCAAAGGTCTCCATTGCGTTCTGGGTGTCATCCATGAATCTTGCAGTACCTGCGACTGTGTACTCGTCGAGGACCTTGATGCCAGGATACTCTGGGAGCATTGCATCGAGCACTTCACCGCGCTTTCTGCAGCCTGCATTCTTGACGAACTTGATGACTACGATGTTTCCTTCCTGTCCAAGAGAGTCGAAGAGCTGGCTTGTTATCTTTGCACCCATTACGAAGTCATTGGATGTGATGTCGCATACGAGGCCATCCATGTAGCCACTTGAGATGGAGATTACAGGGATTCCTGCCTTGTTGGCTTCCTCGATTGCCGGCTTGATCTCAGTTGGGTGGGCCATTGCGATTACGATTGCATCGACCTTCATCTGGATGAGATTCTCCATCTGGGTTGCCTGGTTCTCGATCGAGCCCTCGCTGTTGAGGATCGTTGCTTCATAGCCCTTGGCCTTTGCACTCTTCTCGAACTGCTTTGCTGTCCTTGCCTGACTCTCTGCAGAGAGGTTCGTTGCAATGAAGCCGACCTTCAGTGCCTTGGCTGCAGGTACATCTGCCTTGACCTCCTGGACAGGAGCAGGTGCTGTAGTAGCTGGTTCTGGGGCAGCTGCCCTGGTCTCGGCTGCTGGAGCTGATGATCCCGGAGCGCTGGCGGAGCAGGAGAACATCAGGATAAGCGATGCGATGGTGATGAGAGAGAGTAGTTTTTTCATATGGTTTGCCTCCTAGTTGCGATCCAGCCGCTTAGCCTGGCTCGATGCAATTGATACCGAAAGAATAATTATCAGAGCCTTTGTGACGTCCTGCATGTAGTACTGGGCGCCTGCAAGGGTCATTCCATTGTTGAGGATACCTATCATCAGGGCTCCGACGATGGTACCGATGGGGCTAGCAAGCCCCATATGAAGAACTGTGGTCCCGAGCAGCGCCGCTGCAAAGGTGTCCATCATGTAGCCACTGGCAGCTTCCGGGTTGCCAGCGCCAAGACGGCTGGTAAGCAGAATGCCAGTCAGAGCTGCACCGAGACCACAGATCGTAAGCGCAAGAATTCTGTACAGGTCTGTGTTGATCCCGGAAAGCTTTGCAGCCTCCCTGTTGGCTCCAGTTGCCTGGAGATGGATGCCTGCCTTTGTCCTGTTGACAAAGATATGTGCAACTATGACCACTATTATCATCATGACTATCAGACTCGGGATTCCAGCAAAGTAGCCTCTTCCGAGGATGAGATATGACTGGGGCATCGTTCCATAGAGCGAGATGCCACCTGTGTACCAGTATGTAAGCCCCGTGGCCAGGATTCCCATGGCCAGAGTTGTGATGAGGCTGGATATGCCGACTACAGTCACAAGTACTCCGCTTGCTATGCCAAAACCAAGTCCGATCAGCAGGGGGACCATGACTGCTGCAAGGGTGCCGTGGCCCTTCAGGACAAGTCCTGCAGAGACGATTCCGCATAGGCATGCGACATTAGCAAACGAGAGATCCATCTCGTTGACTATGAGGCACATCGTGAAGCCCTCTGCGATTATCGCAAGCAGGGATATCTGCCTCAGGATATTCATCAGGTTCTTCGGTGAGGAGAAGCCCTCGATGAAGAGACAGAACGAGATGAATATGACAAGGAGCATCAGTATTGTGCCGAATCTGGAAAATATCAGTGATATGCTGTTCTTCTTCATCTGTCCTTGACTCCTACTATCATGGCGCTGAGAATCTGCTCTCTGCTGTATGGTCTGGAGAACTGCTCAACGATCTTCCTGTCCCTCATCACGTAGATCCGGTCACAGAGCTCTGTCAGCTCCCTGAGATCGGAGCTTATGAATACGACTCCAGCTCCATCCCTTGCCAGGGTGCCGAGCAGGCGGTATATCTCCGACTTCGTCTCTACATCGATGCCCTGTGTCGGTTCATCGAAGATCCAGAGCTTGGCATGCTTTGCAAGCCACTTGCCGATTGCGGCCTTCTGCTGGTTTCCTCCCGAGAGGGTCCTCATGGCCTGGCTGTCGCTCTCAGCTGCAATCGAGAGCTTCTCGAAGATGTCCCTGGAGAATTCTTCGATTCTCCTTTCCTGCCTGAAGCCAAAGCGGGAGAGGATGTCCATGTTGGGAAGGATAAGATTGTCCTTTACGCTCATCGATGTGATGACACCCTCGTTTCTCCTATCCTCCGGGACCATTACGATACCCCTTCTGATACTGTCGCCAGGGCTGTGCGAGGCGATTGGAATGCCTTCGAGCTTTACCGCTTTTCCTGTTCTTCCGGCTCCTGTGAAGAAGGAGCGGAAGAGTTCGGTCCTTCCCGAGCCTACAAGGCCTGCAAAGCCCACGATTTCACCTCTTCTTACAGAAAAGGAGATATTCTCCAGCCTCTCTCTTTCGTATGTGTATTCCTCGACATCGAGGACCTCATCGCCTTTCTCTCGCTCGATGATCGGATACTGGTTCTCGAGGTCCCTATTTATCATTGCAGCGATCAGCTGCTCCTCTGTGATGCTCTCATTTTCGAATGTGGTCACCTTCCTTCCATTCCTGAGTACAGTTATGCGGTCCGAAAGCGAGAGGACCTCTGGAAGCCTGTGCGAGATGTAGATTATGGAAAGACCATGCTTCCTGAGCGACTCTATCAGCTCGAAGAGTATGTCGCTCTCCTTCTGGCTGAGAGAGGCTGTAGGCTCGTCCAGGATGATTATTGGAGTGCGCCTTGAGAGTATCTTCAGGATTGTTATCATCTCCTGTTCGCCAGGCGAGAGCCTCTCGACTGGAGTATCCGTCTCAAGCTCGAGCTGGAACTCCTTCATCAGCTCGATGCAGCTCCTCTTCATCTCTTTCTTTCTGAGAAAGCCCATTCTGCTGCTTTCTGTTCCTAGAAAGAGGTTCTGGAAGCCTGTGAAGTTGGGAATGAGTTCTCTGTCCTGATGGACGAGACCGACAATCTCCATGGAGGCCTTGGGCCCCTTGAAGCTCGTCTCCTTTCCATCTATCGAGAAGCTTCCTGCAGATGGCTGATAGATGCCTGAAAGCAGTTTCACGAATGTGGATTTTCCAGCTCCATTCTCTCCGACGATGGCGTGGACCTCGCCTCTGTAGAGGTCGAAATCCATCCGATCCAGTGCGGTAAATGAGCCAAATCGCTTGGTCAGACCGCTTGTAGAGAGAATTGGAGGCGTGTTTCTATTCATAGTAACGTTATTGTACACAGAAACAATATACAAGTAAATATGTTTCTGTTGAAAGAAACACGAAAACACTTGAAAATGCACGTACTGAACAATTAGGGTAGAGGCGAAGGAGCTTTTGATGATTCTCGACACACTGGCAGCTGCAACAAGAAGAAGAATAGAGGAGGACAAGAGAAAAGTCTCTCCAGAGAGGATGGAAAGCCTTGCGTTCGGTATAAAGGCAGACATGGACTTTCCATTCGAGAAGGCACTTGGAGGAGAGCACCTTTCATTTATCTGCGAGTGCAAGAAGGCATCCCCATCGAAGGGGCTCATTGCACCCGATTTTCCATACCTCGAGATTGCCAGGGATTATGAGGCCGCTGGCGCTTCGGCCATAAGCGTGCTGACAGAGACGGACTTCTTTCTTGGAAGTGACAGATACCTCGAGGAGATTGTTGCCAGTACTTCTCTGCCCTGTCTCAGAAAGGATTTCACTGTCGATGAGTACATGATCCACCAGGCAAAGGTCCTCGGAGCAAAGGCCATCCTCCTTATAGTGGCCATCCTGGATTCCAGGCAGATTGAAAGGTATCTCTCTGTCGCTTCCCAGCTTGGGCTTTCAGCTCTCGTCGAGGCACACGATGAGAGAGAGGTAGAGGTCGCTCTTGAATGCGGTGCAAGGATAATAGGTGTGAACAACAGGAACCTGAAGGACTTCAGCGTGGATATCGAGAACAGCATAAGGCTGAGGCGCATTATTCCTTCAGATGTTCTCTACGTTTCAGAAAGTGGAGTGAGAGGACCTGAGGATATAGCAGCGCTTGCAGATATCCATCCGGATGCGGTCCTTGTCGGAGAAGCGCTGATGAGAGCTCCGGACAGAATAGGTGCACTGGAGGCACTTAAGAAAGCTGCTTGGTAAGTTATATTCCGATAACGGACTATATATATCTGAAAAAATAATAAGTTCATATCGTGTCCAAGTCCTGGAAAGTGGTTCATGGAAAGGTAAAATCCCTAAAGACTTCAAATTGCTGACCCGTGGCTCAACGGCCTTCTCTCTGTCTGTCGACAGATTCTTCCACACCCCCTATCAATGATAGGATAGTGAGGCTGCATCTGCAGAGACTGTCCATCCTATGGTCGATGGGCCGTATGTATCTGGATAATGTCTTCATCGGCAACTACATCTAAATTACTGAAAAAAGGGCACTTCCTTGCGCTATAATGACTTTTGGAGGATTGCCATGGGAACCAAGTATCTTTTTTCTCTTTCTCTGATTCTTGTTCTGATCCTGGTCTCCTGTCAGACCAGCAAGGTGCCTGAGGAGCCTCATCTGGAAACAGCTGAAGAGGTTCAGGTCCAGAGTCTGGAAGTCCCAAAGGTCGAAGAGCCTAGTGTGGAGCCTGAAGCTGAAAAGGTTCCAGAAGAGATCGTGGATATCAAGCAGACAGCTTCAAAGCCGGATGTGGAGGTCGAGACATCCACATACCTTGAGGCGATCGAAAGTGATGATCTTCCACTGCTGCAGAAGGTGTTCGATTCAGGCGCCTCTCTCGATGAAGCGATAGCTGATGGCATGGTTCCTCTCTCGTATGCGCTTGTGAATGGAAGCGACCAGGCAGTACTTAAGCTTCTTGAGCTGGGAGCGGACCCATTCATCGAGGTGGATATCGGAACTGGCAGCATGACGAGTCTGGAGACTGCTCTTCTATTAGGACACAGCGACGCTGTCATCAGGGAGCTGCTCGACAGAGGAGCGGACCCTGATGTTCTCTGCTCTGATGGCTACTCGCTTCTTGTTCATGCGATCGATGCAGATCGAGTGGACACAGTCGAGCTGATCGCACTCTCGGGAGCCGATCTGGATATCGTGGACACTGTTAGCATGTCGACGCCTCTGTACTATGCAGTTGTGAAGGGCCACGTTTCATGCGCAGAGAAGCTGCTCGACCTGGGTGCGGATCCGAATTGCGAGAATGCACAGGGCTATCCGCTTATCTTCGCAATCGCATACAGCGGAGAGGCCCAGAGGCTTCTTGACAGGGCAGTCAGGGCCGGTGCCGACCTCGACAGGAGGGATAGGTTTGGAGGAACACTGCCCGAATATGCTGCAAGCATGCTGGAGCCTGGAGTTCTCGACTATGTCCTTGCCTACTACAGCAGGAAGGGCGTCTATGTCGATTTCCAGGAGCTTGTGGGCTATGTGATCTATGGAAGCTCCGAAAGGAAGCTCGATATGGTAGGAGTGCTTCTGAAGAGGGGACTCGATATCAATGGGCAGACCTCCGACAACGGTGTCACTCCACTGATGATGGCCTCGGATACCATGGACCTCGATTTCGTAAAGAGCATTCTCGCTCTCGGAGCCAGGATAGGGGAG
>LVBC01000098.1 GCA_001604265.1 Spirochaetales bacterium Spiro_01 | reverse complement strand
AAATGATATGACCTGCCAATCTTCGATTGCAAACTCTTTCTGACGCAATGAATATAATTTTATCATTGAAGATTCTTCAGTAGTTCTGATAAAAAAGAACTGCCATGTTTCCACAGCAGTTCCTATACCTATATGTTATATTATAAGGTTTCAGTCTTCCTTCCAGACTCCATGCTCGAGAGCAAGTGTGATGGTTGTGATATCGCAGACTTCAGCTGGTCCATAGTACTGGATGGCACCTGGATAGCGGAAGCAGGTATTCTTTGCCCACTCCTCTCTGTGTGCCTCGAAGTACTTGAATACTGGGCCATCGAGCTCGACGAGAGCCTTTCTGATGACTGGCTTGTACTCGCCATGTCTCTTCTCGAGGTTCATCATCTTTGTGATTGGAATACCACCTGCAGTCCAGTTCTCAGGGCCTGCTGCAAGGTTTGCAACTGTGGACATGTATCCAGTCACACCATTTGCAATGAGAAGGTATGCGTTGTAGCCGAGAGAGTAGCAGTAGTCAGCATCGAAGTTGGTAGGGAATGCACATCTTCCCTCGTAGCCGAAGAAGTGGTTGAGGTAGTTGAAGGAACCCTTGTATGTTCCAGCAGCCTTCCTTCTCTTGAGCTCCTTGTCGACGAGGACGATGAGAAGCTTCTCTGTCTCGATCTTGGATACCTGTACGTTTCCGTGCGGGTCTCTATCCATCAGAAGCTGCTTCTGGATGTCGACAGGGAAGCTCTCGAAGAGCTTTGCGGAGTTGTCGTCGAGGTGAGCGACAGCAAATGCATACTGGTCATTCCAATTGGTAAGCTTTCCGTACTCGACCTCGTTGTCTGTAAGAATATCATTGAGCTTGGCGATGAGGACCTTTGCTTCAGGGATGAACTCGATGATGCCCTCTGGAATGATGGCTACGCCGAAGTTGAGTCCTCTGTTACCTCTATCCTCGATTACATCGGCGATATAGTTGACAACATCCCTCATGGACTGGTTCTTTGCCTCGACCTCTTCACCGACGAAACAGATGTTAGGCTGGCATTCGAGAGCACACTCGAGAGCAACGTGGGATGCGCTTCTTCCCATGACTCTTATGAAGTGCCAGTACTTCTTGGCAGAGTTGGAGTCTCTGCAGATATTGCTGATAAGCTCAGCGAAGGTCTTGCAGGCTGTGTCGAAGCCGAAGGATGCCTCGATATCCTCGTTCTTCAGATCGCCATCGATCGTCTTTGGGCATCCGATGACCTGCACACCATTCTTCTTCTGAGCGAAATACTCGGCAAGAACACAGGCATTAGTATTCGAGTCGTCACCACCGATGATGACAATGGCAGTAAGTCCATGCTTCTTTGCTACCTGATCGACCTTCTCGAACTGGTCGACATTCTCAAGCTTTGTTCTGCCGGATCCGATGATATCGAATCCACCAGTGTTCCTGTACTGGTCGATGTATTCATCTGTGATCTCGATATAGTCATCATCGATGAGACCGGAAGGGCCACCCTTGAAGCCGAGAAGGACATTCTCCCTGTTTGCCTTCTTGAGTGCATCGTAGAGACCGGATATGACATTGTGTCCACCAGGAGCCTGACCACCTGAAAGGATGACACCTACGACCTGCTTCTTGTCAGAGGCCTTGGATGGAGCCTTCTCGAAGCTGATCTTCCTGAGTCCATAGGTGTTAGGGAACATTTCTCTGATCTTTTCCTGGTCGGAAACGGACTCGGTCGGCTCGCCGAACTTGACGGCAACATTATGAATATCGTTCTGGAGAATAAGAGGAAGCTTAGGCTGATACTGGTACCTAATCTTCTGAAGTGGTGATAGAGACATTATTTTTTCAACTCCTCTGTTTTTGTTTTGCTTGCAGTGTATTATAAATCGGAAAAAATGATAATATGCTTTAAGGTTACTGTTCATAGATACAGATTGCTCTGTATGGACAGCTTGTTTTCCAACATGTTATAAATAATTCATGGGTTTCAGACTATGGATAGACAGCGATTCTGTGCCAGTAAAGCATAGGCAGGTCGTTCTCAGAAGGGCTGTCAGGCAGAATCTATCTGCTGTCTTTGTTGCAGACAGGAATCTGAAGGATGTAATGGATGCAATATCAGAACACTCCAGGCTTCTCAGAGAGCCATACAGAGACACGCTTTTGAAAGATGAACTCAGGAAGATAAGAAGCTCTATTTCCATGGTAATTGTCGAAACCGGCGCGAATTCCGCTGACGACTATATAGTCAAAGAGTCATCCTCTGGTGATCTCTGCATTACCCACGATATTCCACTTGCAGCAAGGCTTGTCGAGAAAGGCGTACTCGTTATCGACGATAGGGGACACAGATATGATATGGATAATATCAGAGAGCGACTCTCTGTCCGCGATTCTATGTATGCGATCAGAGAGATGGGTGCTGTTCCTGAAAAGCAGA
>LVBC01000097.1 GCA_001604265.1 Spirochaetales bacterium Spiro_01 | reverse complement strand
ACTCAAGAGAAGGATTGATGGCGAGTATCCGATAAGACCTTTCTGAAAAACGTCACTCAGACCTTTTACTTTTTCTCCCTGAGTGATATTCTCAACCTAGTTTTTCAAAGGAGGACTATAATGAGCAGTAAAGATGACAGTAACCCATTACCTGGTAGCCGCAGATTTTTTCATTATAGTCCGGACAGAGTTCGATAGGAACAGCTGAACTTATAGGCGTCCGGATGCAGGAGCAGATGGATGATTACAGTCAGAAAGATGAATGTTGCTTCCTCAAGGCCCTATACCTGGGTGGACGCAAGGGATGTCAACAGAGATGATATTTCAGCATTGACAGAGGAGTACATGATCTCCTCCGACCTGATGAGCGATATTCTCGACCAGGACGAGCAGTCACGTATCGATAAGGAGGATGAGTACACTGCGATCATCGCACGTGTTCCTCTTGACGATGACGATGCATCTCCGATAAAGCAGAATGCAATACCGCTTGGCATCATTCTCTATCCCGATACTGTTATAACAATATGCCTCGGTGACAGTGTAGTCCTCGAAGACTTTTCCAAAAAGCGCTTCAGACAGTATCCGATGTCGACGAAGGAGGGCTTCGTCATCTCCATCCTTGGGCGCTCGGCACTCGTATTCATCAGAATACTCAAGTACATCAACCGCCAGAAGGACCTCGCCGAAGAGAGATTGAAGGAGAGGGTACAGAACGCAGAGCTGCTGCAGCTGCTCGAGATCCAGAAGTCCCTCGTCTACCTCAACACGAGCATCACAAGCAACGAGATGCTCATAGAGAGACTGATGAAGAGCCCCATCTTCCGCCTGAACAACGAGGAGGAGCAGGAGTTCCTGGACGATGTCGTCATCGATAACAAGCAGGCTATCGCAATGGCGAAGATCTACGCCGATACGCTCGTCGTTACCATGGATGCATATGCGAACGTCATCAACAACAACATGAACATCGTCATGAAGAGACTCACAGTCTTCTCTCTTGGAATGATGTTCCCGACCTTCATAACAGGCTTCTATGGAATGAATGTCGGCCTTCCACTGCAGAACTGGCCCTGGGCCTGGATACTGCTTGCCTCCTTCTGCATAGGCTCTGCAATGATAGGGACCTGGATATTCTGGGACAATCGCGACAGGCGGAAGGCCTGGGACGAGGATGACGAGAGAAAGAACAGGAAGAGGAAGAAGAGCTAGATGGAAGGGGCCAGGAGATTTCCTGGCCCTGTATTCTATTTTATCACCCTGATCACATAGCCCTTGAGGTACTCCGATTCGGGGAACGATATCCTGATCGGATGGTCCTCTCCGGCCGAGAGGGCCCTTAGTATCTGTACCTCGACATGGGCATCGGCTGCAGCCCAGGCTAGAGTCTGCCTGAAGACCTCTCTCGTGACAGCTCCCGAGCAGGAGAAGGTCGCTATTATTCCGCCATTTCTTATCTTCAGCATCGCGACCCTGTTGAGGTCCTTGTAGGCCTTGAGTGCCTGTTCGAGCTTGCCCTTTGTCTGTGCAAGCTTCGGAGGATCGAGGATCATGAGGTCGAATCTGTCCTTCTCGATCCTCCTCATCTCCTCGAAGACATCGCAGCTTCTGATCTCGACTCTCTCCCTTGAACCCTTTTCGAGCACACCCTTGTTCTCGTTGAGGTGTATCTGATAGAGAAGGTGGCGCAGTGCAGACTCCGAGGAGTCGATTGCAAGCACGGATTCTGCTCCTCCCCTCAGTGCATGGAGCGTGAATGCACCTGTATATGAGCAGGCATCGAGAACATTCTTTCCACTTGCGTAGAGCTCGACTATCTCTCTGTTGTCCCTCTGGTCGCAGTAGAAGCCCGACTTCTGGCCAGTGCCTCTCTCAGTCTCGAAGTAGATTCCATTCTCGATGAACGAGAGGTTCGTCTCGGGAAGCCTTGTGGCCTTTCCCTGTGAGTCATACTCCCTTGCACTCTTCGACAGCCCCTCGCTGTCTGCATAGAAGCTGTCCACTGTCACAGTGATTCCCTTCGGCTTCAGGACAGAGGCAAGTGTCCTGACAAGAATATCCTCATGGTACTTTGCATAGCGCGATGAGATTATGATCCTGATTTCGCTGCCGTATACATCTGCTGCGATGCCGGGAAGGAAGTCTGCCTCCCCATGGATCAGACGGAATGTATTCGTATCCTTAAGAGAGAAGAGGTCCCTTCTTCTGAGGATTGCGGCCTTGACTGCATTTTCGAACCAGCCATCATCCGGAAGCACCTTCTCATCCCATGAGAGCAGATGGAGGACTATGTGGCTCTTCACATCGTACCAGCCCCAGGCGATGAAGACTTTCCTGTAGTCCGTGACTCTTGCCAATCCCGCATCCTTGAAGGCGGGGCTTGCCTTCTCGATCGCTCCCGAAAAGACCCATGGATGGTTCTTCAGAAGCTGCTTCTCCTTGCCCTGCAATATGGTTATCTCGTACATAGCAGACACTATACTGACAGTTGACCGAAAAGTCCAATGGTGGACCCTTTTTTGCCTTGATTCCAGATATCTCTCTGCTAAAATTTGGAAAAACACAGCAGGAGGAGTGCCATGAGAGTCGTTTCACTTGTCGAGAATACATCCTGCCTTCCCATGAGGACAGAGCATGGAC
>LVBC01000096.1 GCA_001604265.1 Spirochaetales bacterium Spiro_01 | reverse complement strand
CGATAATAATCACATCGTATGTCGTCATTAGAAAACTCCCATTTGAGTATTGCAGAAATAGAAAGCTGTGACAAGGAATTCTTTTGTGGTGTCTTCCATTTCAATCTTTTCTGTTGTATAAATTTAAGTGAGATTATCGATATAGAATTATTTTTTCAATACTTATTGTAATCAATCCGAAATCGGTTTAATATTCTTGTATGAAGTATATAGGAATCAAAGAAGCTGCCCGCAAATGGGGAATAAGCGATAGAAGAGTCAGGATTCTCTGCCAGGAGGGAAGAATCGAGGGTGCTATCAAGCTGGAGTGGTCCTGGACTATACCTTCCGATACTCCGAAGCCGACCGATGGAAGGTCGATGAGGCACCTCAAGAACTATGACCTTCGCCTTGGCACGATCGATATTTCGGGACTTAATGAACTCAAGGAGAAGCACAGGCTGACATTCGAGATGATCAGGGGCGAAAGGTTCACAGAGCTTGTAAAGGACCTGATAGGCTTTGCATCTGCACTTGCTGGAAACCGCATCGATCCGAGAATCCTCAATACCGTGCTCTCTGGAAAGATAAGCCAGAGTGCCACACTCGAGGAGCACCTTGTCATCGTGAACTTCCGCTCTGTACTCATTGGACAGATGAAGAACATAGATGGAGAGTGGGACAGCAGAAGGCTTCTCTCTCTCAACAGGAGCATGCTCCAGGGTGTAGATGACGAGAAGGGAGGAGTCCTCAGGGATGGTGTTGTCGAGAGACCTCTCTCCGAGAAGGATGCCAACCTCTCTGTTGCACTTCAGATCGAGACGCTCTTCAGCCAGTACGAGATGGAGTGGAAGAGGATTCATCCTGTTTTCAGAAGTGTCCTTCTCTATACCGAGATTCTCAGGATCAGGCCATTCGAGCGCTTCAACGAGGAGTTTGCAGTGCTCGTGCTCGCGAGCATACTCATCTCCTCCGGCTTCATCCTTCCTCTCTTCGATGCAGGTGATGTCGAGGAGATGAATGCGGCAACAGCTGTCGCTTTCAGACGGGGCTACTATCAGGACCTTGCCAGGATCATTGAAAGAAAGCTGATGGAAGGCTACAGGACAATCGAGGAAAATGCTTGATCTCTCAATAGAAAATGGTCTCATAGTCGACGGAAGTGGAAGCGATGCCTTTCAGGCAGATATCGGTATCTCGGATGGAAGGATCGTCAATATAGGAAAGAATCTTCCCGAAGCCAGGAAGCACATCGATGCAAAAGGCAGGATCGTCACTCCGGGCTTCATCGACATGCACGCACACTCGGAGCTTGTCCTTCTCAACGACCCATCCTCGAAGGGAAGGATCGCACAGGGAATCACTACAGATGTCTCTGGAAACTGCGGAATCGGAGTCTTTCCGGTCGCTGGCAATCTGGAGACGCTCAAGGCCCTTGATGACGATGTGCTTGGAAAGTGGCCGGATTGGAACTGGAAGGATATCGTCGGCTTCAGAGAGTATGTGGAGAAGCACGGTCCGGGGCACAACGCAGTTTTCCTCCAGGCCCACGCTCCACTGCGCATCGCCGTGATGGGAAGGGATGCTTCCAGAGCTGCTACGGATAGCGAGATAGAGCGCATGTGCGCTCTTCTCGACTTCTCGCTTTCGAATGGAGCCAGGGGACTCTCGTCCGGACTTTATTACGCACCCTGCATATTTGCCGACAGGCGCGAGCTCGTCGAGCTTCTCAAGGTCGTGAAGAGGCACGATGCCTTCTTTGCAGTCCATCACCGCTGTGAGGGAAATACAGTGGTCGAATCGGTCAGGGAGGTCCTGTGCCTTGCAGAGGAGACCGGTGCAAGACTCGAGATAAGCCACCTCAAGGCTGTGGGCATGGACAACCAGGACAAGGTGGATCAGGTCCTCTCTCTTATAGATATATATAGGAATAGGGGAGTCGATGTGCTCTTCGACCAGTACCCATACACCTTCGGCTCGACATCTCTCTTCTCGCTCCTTCCTCCGGATGCACTGAAGCTTGACAGGGAGAGTCTCAGGACTGCGCTGATGGATGATGGAACAAGAAGAATGTGGAGAGAGGAGATCCTGAATGCCAGGGACTGGGACAGCATCTACTCTCTCTCGGGAGAGAGGAATGTCGTTGCAGTCCAGCTCGATTCCTCTCCCGACCTACAGGGTCTCAGTCTGTACGAGATAGGAAGGAGGATGGGCTGCGATGGAATCGATGCACTCTTCAACGTGCTCTCCGTAGAGAGGGGTGCTGCCGTGATGACCGATGTGACGCAGAGCGAGGAGAGTCTTGTGAAGATTATGTCCTCGCCTCTGATGTGCTTCGGGACCGATGCGCTCTACTCTGCAGATGTGCCCCATCCGAGAAGCTACTCTGCAGCAATCCACCTGCTCGAATCCTACGTCCTGAAAAGAAAGGTCCTCAGGCTCGAGGATGCTGTCAGGAGGATGAGCAGCGAGGTGGCCTCAAGACTTCGCCTTTCGGACCGCGGACTTCTGCGCTCCTTCCAGGCTGCCGATATCTGCATCATCGATCCGGAAAGCCTCCACGCAGGTGCAGCTGCAGGCAGGCATTTCGACCGCAATCCTGGCCTTGACTATGTGATACTTAATGGACAGATTGCTCTTGAACGTGGATATGTGACCGGAAAGGGCAGAGGAGTCATTCTCTGATGGAAAAAATGAAAAGTTTACAAAGGTTAACTTTTGACATTCATACCCTTTTTTTGTTATATATGGATTATGC
>LVBC01000095.1 GCA_001604265.1 Spirochaetales bacterium Spiro_01 | reverse complement strand
CGATCTTTATGAACTTGCCCTTGGAGTGCTGGATTGCATTTACAATCGAGACTGCGGCAAGGCCTGTGTGACAGTCGCAGATGAAAGGTGTTTTGTTGATTACTGCCTTGTAGAACTCATTGATCAAGAGGCCGTGGCTTACACCCCACTCCGACTTCTCGCCCTTAAGGACCTCTGCCTTGTGGACAATGGTGTTTCCATCCTCCTCGACAATTGTCAGACCGGACTGTCTTACTGTCATTACGGCATGCTCAAGATGGAACTCGACATCGCAGATCTTGCTCTGCGGATAGCAGTTTGTGCAGAAGCCCACTGCAGTAGCTCCATTGAGGAGTTTGAAGAGAATCATAGCAGAGTCCTCTACCTCGTAGTCATCGGTATCCCTGAGGTGACCATCGAAGGCGGAGACTGCCTCTACCCCGCCAGAAAGGTAGTCCATAAGGTCCAGAGTGTGGATTGCCTGGTTGATTATTACACCACCACCCTCTCCCTGATAGGTTCCTCTCCATGGGGAGTCGGTGTAGTACTTTCCATGCCTGTCCCAGGCGACCAGGGCCATGCCGGAGACGATATTGCCATACCTCTTGGAGTCGATGATCTCCTTGGCCTCGATGGTGGCCTTGTTAAGTCTGTTCTGGAAGCAGACACCGAGGTACTTACCAGTCTCCTCGGCCTTCTTTATCATCTTCTTCGCATCGTACTTGGAAATTGCCAGAGGCTTCTCGCAGAAGACATTGAAACCGTGCTCAAGAAGGTCGATGACGATCTCGGGGTGGGTAAAGTGAGGGGTGACGACGTGGACGACATCTACATCCTTTCCATAGAGATCCCTGTGGCTGGTAAGGACCTCACCACCGTAGGTCTGACTGAAGGCCTCTGCCTTCGAGCGGTCGATATCGACTGCATACTTAAGTGTGGCGTACTGATTATTCTGGAGGGCCTTTCCATGGTTCTTGGAGACAGCTCCACAACCTACAACTGCAACATTCAACATTCTATCTATCCTCTCTTGCACTCATGGTCTTGTACTGACCAGGTGTAATTCCTTCACAATTCTTGAACACCCTCAGGAAGGTCCTGAGGCTACCGAAGCCGCACTCCTCTACAGCGCCATTCACAAGTCCGCCCTCGGCGAGGTACTTCTTTGCAACAGAGACCCTGTAGGAGGTGATGTAGTCCGATATGTTCATACTATGATACTTCTTGAATATCTTAGAAAGGTAGGCGATCGAGACACCGAGCGTATCTGCGACCATCGACACATTCATCGCCGAATTGCTGTAGTTCTCGTGGATGAATGAAAGTGCCTTTCTATAGATCGAGTAGGTCTCGGCTGTCGAGCCGGCGTACTGGCTCTCGACCTGGGCAATCGCAGCACAGACCTTCTTTATTATCTCATTGACCTCCTGATGGCTTCTTTCGAAGCTGTCCGACTGGATTATAGGAGGAAGTGTTATCTGTGGAATCGAATCGGCAAAGCGCTCATCAAGGCTGTTCACCGTTCTTACGATGGTTCCGGAGATACTGAAGAGAAGGTATCTCAGGATTCGAGGTGAGACCCCTGCCCTGCTGTTCTCGGCAATTATGGAGTCGATCAGAGATTCAGCCTCAAGGGCGTTTCCGCTCCTTATTGCATTCTGGATATCGAGCTCCTGATCCATGCTGTACTGGAAGGAGGCCTTCTCGCTCATCGCCTCGACATCCCGGTAGAACATGAACTCTGTAGAACCTATGTTCTTCTGATACTCGAGGACATTTATCGCCTCGAGGTAATCCGAACCAAGGGAATCGAGGCCATTGGAGATATTGGAAGCTCCGAGCTGGATTATCATATCACGGCCATCTGAGAGCAGGAGCTTCAGGTCCTCTGCTATGCTTCTGTAGTCATCGATACTCGAGTTGACGATGAAGCCGATACCATGGGTCGAATCGAATGGAAGGGAGATGTATCTTTCTCCCTTGTAGGAGGAGACCATCTTTTCGTAATTGTCCTCCTGTCCTTCGACTACGGAGGCCATCAGGACGAAGAAGTTGTCATATGGAAGCTCGATGCCGCACTCTCTCAGGGCCTCTCTGCTTATCGCACCACCACCCCGCTCTACGAGCTTTGAAAGCATATGCCCCTTCAGGGATTCGGTCTGGTCCTTCAGTATCTGGGACATATCCTCCTTCTCCTCCTTCAGCTTTGTAACAGAGGAGACGAATGGAGAGTAGGCATCCTTTCCTTCCAGCTGGCTTATATCGGCACCGGAGGCGGCAATGGCCTCCTCGTAGCTCTTCCAGTTGGATCTGAGCAGACGGGATATGACGAACATACCGAAGCCGATACCGGCGAGAGTCAGAATGACGGAGATGAGAATCGTTATTGTAAAGTAATGGAAGTAGGTGCTCCTATCGACCATTACGATATATTTCAGGCTGTATCTTTCACCAAGAGCGGAGGAGACGATATAGTTGCCCAGTCTTGATGTCCTTCCAGGAACGATACTCTCAAGTTCAGGATAGCTTTCACCCTTGTTGTAGCGCCCGGTGAAGTCGAACAGGATGTTGTGAGACAGCTCGTTGTAGATGACCATATCCTGATAATCCACGAGCTCCTCTGGTAGAAGCTTGGAGGAGTCTATCAGTATCGCTATGCAGAAGTTGTTGGGATTGTTCGACTTTACGAACGAGATAGGACGGATTATGTAGAAGCGGTCGTCCTCCTCATCCTGGGCCTCCACTATATCAAGCTTCCACCTCTCCTCTCTGAAGACCTTTTCGAAGGTGCTCCTGTCGAACAGCATCTTCTCCTTGTTGCTGAGATAGTAGAAATCGAGGCGGCCCCAGTCCTCTCTGGAGAGGACGATTCCAAGTTTCGAAGAGAAGATTATAACGTCATCGAAGCCCTCATAGCTGCCTATTATGTGTCTAAGAGACCTGACACTGTCCTCATAGTCCATCGCAGACAGAGAGAGCGGATCCTTTATAGATGTAAGGGGATTGAGCTCTGGATCCAGGAAGATATCCTGGCAGATTTCAGCTGTATCGTTGAACTTGTCATCCAGCTGACGTGTCACATAGAACTGTGAAAGGTTGTTCGTCGCAGCGACAGAGACCGAGATAAGGACGGTGGCTGCCACTGCGAGCACAATGATTGCGATAATGGGAACAATGCAGATGGCAAGATAGGAGTATCCCCATCGGGTCATTATACTCCTCTTGAAATCACTGCCTGTTCCCTTTGTCATTATTTCTCCTCGAAGATGAAAGCTCCGCCGCACTTCTCTCTGAGAAGGGCTTCGAACTTGTCACCGTCGACTGGGACATCTACCCAGCCGCCACCGGTCCATGAGGACATGAAGATGGCATTTGCAATCTCGAGGGACTTGATGCCATCTGAGCCTGGAGCAAGAAGAGGCTTGCCCTTCAATATGGCGTCACAGAAGTTCTCGATGATACCACAGTGGGAGGTGTACTTGCCCTTCACAGGAATCTCGCACTTCCAGACCTCTGGGTGTCCGATCTCGCCCTTGAAGCGGGCCTGGAACTCATCGGTCGTCTCTCTGCATCTCCAGAGTGTAATGGTGTCGTTCTCGACAACGAGCTTACCTCTGGTTCCGGATATCTCAAGTCTATTTGAGCCTGGTTCGTCAGAGATTGTGGTGATATAGGTGCCGATGTGACCATCAGGATACTCCATCAGGGCAAAGACATCGTCCTCGACCTCGATGTTCCTGTGCTTGCCATAGTAGACCTCTGCCTTTACACGGCAGGGCATTCCGCAGATCCACTGCCATAGGTCGAGGTTGTGCGGATTCTGATTCATCAGGACACCACCGCCCTCGCCCTTCCAGGTTGCTCTCCAGTCGGAGTTGTCATAGTAGCTCTGAGGTCTGAACCAGGAGGTTATGAGCCAATGACAGTGGAGAATCCTTCCAAGCTCTCCTCCCTGCACAAGGTCCCTTGCCTTCTGGTACAGAGGATTTGTCCTCTGGTTGAACATGACACCGAAGACCTTTCCAGACCTCTCGGCAGCCTCGTTCATCTTCCTTACCTGATTTGCAAAGACGCCTGCAGGCTTCTCGCAGAGGTAGTTGAGACCGGCATCGAAGGCCTCGAGTGCATATACTGGATGCCAGTAGTGGGGAACTGTTGGGATCACTGCATCGATCAGACCAGAGTGTATCAGAGAAAGCGCATCATCGAAGTATGCGACCTTGTCCTTGCAGAACTCCTTTGCCTTCTGTATCTTCTTCGGGTCAATATCTGCAATCGCAGTCAGCACCGCATTCGGGACCTTGTTCTCCATAAGGGCCTTCGTGTGCTGGCTTCCCATGTGTCCGTAACCGATTATTCCGATTCTTACCTTGTCCATATCGTCTCCTAACAGAGAGCTCTCATTACAGCAAGAGCCTTAGCCGAATCACCGAAGAAGTCCTCTGTCTTTCCTTCAACGGAGAGTGTTCCATCATAGCCAGCTGCCTTCAGAGCGGCGAAGAACTCCTTCACCTCCTCTGTTGCCTCAACTGGATAGCCCCTCGTTCCCTTGAGGGCAATGTGGGCGTGCATAAGCGGTGCACAGAGAGGAATCTTCGAAATATCCTCGCACTCCTGCCACATATGGAAGGAGTCGACAAGGAGTCCGACATTCTCCCTTGCGACCACAGCCTGGAGAGCTGCGCCCTCGGTCAGTGTGTTGATCAGGTTGGTCTCCTTCCTGTTGAGGTGCTCGATTGCAATCCTTACACCATACCTCGAAGCGACCTCGGAAGTCTTCCTTGTCACCTGGACAAGCTGAGCAAAGGCATCCTGCCACCTCATTCCAGAAGGAATCATTCTGGACTTTCCCGAGCCGAAGACAACAAGATCGCAGCCGAGGGCCTTCATCCTCGAGAAGGCCTTCTCGAGATATGCGACCATCTCATCCTCGTTGTAGTCCGGTCCGACTACTGCCATGGTCTTCGGATAGAGCAGAGCGCAGCGCTCCACCTTGATCGAGGAGCCTTCTACAAGCTTCAGGACCTCGGCAAACTCCTCATCGCTGTAGGCTGCAATTGCGTTGAGCTTTCCGTCGAAGTAGTCGTATCCGGCCTTCTCGGCATCCTTTATCTTCCTAATATCGTAGCAGATTCCGAACCTCATACCCTCTTCAGCTCCTTTCTTGCTACGCACCAGGCACTGCCGCCGCTTGTGATCATGACCTTGTCACCGACGATCTCTGCCCTGGCATCTGAGCCCTCGGCCTTCACGACCGTCACTGCAGTAAATGGTGCCTTGCCGATCATCTTGTAGCCGACCTGTCCGATAGGCTCCTTCTCTGGATAGCCGTAGCTGATCCAGCCACCCTTCGGATCGAGAGAACCGATGAGAAGCTCGGGCTTCAGATCCTTTGTGGAAGCAAAGTCCAGAGTGAACTTCATTCCATGTCTGGAGGTGTACATTGCCCTGTTGCCCTCGAGGGTCACATCCTTTGTATTGAAGTTGTACATGAGCCTGAAGTCGTGCTCGCCATCTCCAAGCTGGTCGACGTAATCGACTATTACAACGACGCTGTCCGGAAGCAGCATCAGCTTTCTTCTGTGGAAGACAGGAGATGGCAGGTATGCATAGCCGTTGTGGCTCATATCGATCATCTTGATGCCCTCCTTTGTTCCGAAGAAGTGGCAGAGGGTCCTTACATTCCTTCTTCTCTCCTCGTAGCCCTTGATCTGGCCCATCTCGTGGTCATCTACATAGAGGGTGTTGTGTGCGAGAGCCGAGACGAAGTAGGCTCTCCAATCCTTCCAGATGGAGGAGCGGTAGATGTATCTTCCACTGTCGACAAGTACATCCTCGCCCTTCAGAGTGACCTCTGCATGCATGCAGTCGTTGTGGCTGTGAGTGGATCTCTCGCCAAGCTCCAGCTGTGTGCTGTGCGAGAGGATGTAGTCATCCTTGTCGCCCCAGCCTGTTCTCATTACCCAGATGCCCTCTTCAGAGTAGTCGTAGTCGAGCTGCTCTGGGGCCTTTCCAGCCTTTCTCTGCGAAGAGAAGAACCTGAACTCCTCCTCCTTCGTCAGCTCGTAGAGCCATTCGAAGTAGGCCCTGATCTCATTGAGGTCCCTTGGGAAGAAGGAGAGGTTCATGCCCTCGTAGACAGAGGTATCTGCCCTTCTTGCCGTGAGGTCATCCCTGTCTGCATCTCCGATCATTGGAGTCGAGAGGTCAGGCTTTACAAGGGAGTAGACGTATCTTGCACTTCTTGCCAGGATGTCCATTGCATAGTCTGGAACGTAGATTCCATTGAGCTGGCAGAGTCTGACAGCCTGCAGGAACGAGATCGAGGCTACCATGTGGTAGATCGGTGTCTTCTCAAGATGAACGCCCTTCTGTGAGAAGCAGTACCTGATCTCGTGCATTACACGGCCGTATGCGGTATCGAACCACTCCTTGGAGTCCTTGAACTCAGGGAACATTATTGCTATCTGAAGCAGTGCTGAGGTCTCCATGCTGAGCCAGTTGGAGGAGCGGTCATGGTTGGAGTAGTGGCTCATAAGGAAGATTGCATGCTCCCAGATTCCAACGAGGAAGGAAGCGAGGTCATCCTCTGTCCAGATAGGAGACTTCCTGAAGATCTCGAAGACAGGAAGCCAGGTCGTATATGGCCTGATACCGGTCTCGATCGTTCTCCAGGCGGTCCCTGGGAAGGGCTGCTTTGGAACGAAGCTCGTATCCTTGATGAAATCGTCTGCTGGCCATGCGGCCCTGAATGAGTGCAGCTCGTCCAAAAACTCCCTTGTATACTTCTCATCCTTTGTCAGAGCGTATGCCCTGGCAAGTGGCTGCCAATAGATAGTACGGAAAAGCGACCAGGACCACTCATTGTCCCTGCTGGTCTCAGTAGTAGGATTGAACATCCAGTCGATCGGCCCATTGAACTTGTGGCCGAAAATGTCATGATCGAGGACCTTCTGGGCATCCTCGAAGATCTTGTCATCCCTATACTCCTCTGCATCCTTGTAGGAGAAGAGATAGACAGGATTCTTCCTGTCCCGGTAATAGCTGATCAGCTTTGCTCCAGTAAGCTCGCCAAGGGCCTTTACCGGACCGTATTCGCTATCGATGAGAGATAAAAGTTTTTCCGTATTATTCATTGTCTGTCCTCTATGAAGTGGGACAGGTTGCCCTGCCCCACTATGAAATCACCCTTTCAGGATTACTTGGCCATGTAGGCTTCGTAGGCCTTCTGCTTGATCTCGATGGCCCTCTCGATACCGAACTTCTTCAGCTGGTCCTGGTATGCCTTGAAGGTCTCGTCGTTGAGCGGATCTGCTCCTGTGATGAACTTGTTCTCCTGCTCGGTGTAGAAGGTCGTGATCCTGTTGAGGATCTGTGCAAGCTCCTGTCCCTCCTCGCTGGACTGGCTCACTGGCGGCATGACGTACTTGCCATAGTCGGTCTGTGCCCACAGGCCGATTGCCTCCGTGAGCTCCGGAAGTCCATAGTACTGCTCCAGATATCTTGGATCCTGTACGAATGCTCCGTTCGTAGAGCATCTCATGTACTGTGCCATGACCTGGCTCATCGACAGTCCGTCAGGATTGTTCTTGATGAAGTCGGTGTACCTAGGATATCCGTTCTCCATGGTGTAGGTCTTGCCCTCGATACCGAAGTTCATCAGCATGTGGCCCTCTGGGCTGTACATGTAGTCGAGAAGCCTTGCTGCTGCCTCGACATCCTTGCAGCTTGTCGTGATGGCCGCAGATGGCATCGAGTCGGAGTAGATGGTGCTCATCTTCGCGAACTTCGAGAGCCTGTCCCTCGATGGGGAGATAGGTCTTGCAGAGTGCATCTCCACGCTCGGATCATCCTTCTGCATCTGTGGAAGCCAGGTGCCGATTCCCGATCCGCCCGGTGCATATGCGCCGCCGATCTGGTTGTTGAGCACCTTCACGCCAAGGCTCTTCTTGGTGAGGTTCAGATAGTCGTTGTCCAGAAGTCCCTCTGCATAGCACTTCCTCAGGAACTCCAGATACTCCCTTCTCTGCGGCTCGATGAGACCGTGCCTTACCTTTCCGTCCTCCACATAGAAGTCGTCCCAGGAGTCGAAGCCAGGTCCGAATACCCTTCCGATGTGGTCGTGCCTGATGCACAGTGGAATCTCGACTCCGATGCCCTTGAGTGCGACTGCTGCCGCATAGACCTCTTCAGGGGTCTCCGGCACCTCGTTGATGCCCGCCTTCTTCAGCAGATCCGTCCTCCACAGCCAGCCCTCGCTGAAGAGCAGGTTGTTGTTCTCGTAGCTCGTGCCCCTCAGTGCAGGGAAGCAGTAGTATGTCCCATCAGGGGTGGAGACCATCTTCGCGATCTCGGGATTCTCCTTGAGAAGCTTGTTCAGGTTCGGTGCATACTTCTCGATGACATCGTTGAGAGGGATGATGATCCCGTCGTCGATGGCGACCTGAGGTCCACCTGGATAGGCGATCCACTTGTACTCGATGATGTCCGGATAGTCGCCGGATGCAACGAGGATGTTGAATGCCTCGGAGAGTGCCTTCGAGGCGGCCGGTGCGTGCTCGAACTCGATCTCGGTGTTCGTTGCCTTCTCGACCTCCTGCCATACAGGAAGCTCGCCGAAGTCGTTGGCCGTGATGGCCGCATTCATCGGTGCCCAGTACGAGACCTTCGCAGGACCTGCGGCTGCTGCCTTCCCCGGCTCTGCTGCACCCTGTGCGAAGAGTGAGGATGTGACCATCATCACTGCAAGTGCAATAATAAGTGCCTTCTTCATTTTTTTCTCCTTTTGTCCGATAGAGAATCGGTTTCTGAACAGAAGTGGGAGATGAATCCCACCTCCGTACCTCAACTAGAATTTTCTGCCTGCTGGAGCAGAATACGAAACTGACAGAAATAA
>LVBC01000094.1 GCA_001604265.1 Spirochaetales bacterium Spiro_01 | reverse complement strand
AGACAGCACGCAGAGAAGGCAGCAGAGCTTCTCGAGCCACTTGGAGTGAGGATCGCCTTCATAACAGGAGATGTCAAGGGAAAGGGAAGAAAGCTGCTGCTAGAGGCCCTCAGAAGGGGCGATGTGGATATCGCAATCGGAACCCATGCACTCTTTTCCAGGGATATCGAATACAGGAACCTTCGCTATGTGATCATAGACGAGCAGCACCGCTTCGGTGTCGAGCAGCGTCAGACTCTCTCTGCCAAGGGCATAAATCCCCACATGCTGATGATGAGTGCGACCCCGATTCCCAGGACCCTGGCACTCACCTTCTTCGGAGACCTTTCCGTCTCGACTATCCACACTATGCCAGGTGGAAGGAAGCCTATAATCACGCACCTTGTCACAGAGCATGGCAGAGAGAAGATGTACCAGGCTGTGGGTGTCGAGTTCAAGAGAGGTCACCAGGCCTACTTCGTCTATCCGAAGATAGATGACGAGGGAGAGAGCGACCTCAGAGATGTCACGACGATGTACGATTTCCTCAGGAACAAGTATCCGGAGGTCCCATCTGCGCTGATCCATTCCCGTCTGCCGGAGGAGGAGAAGATGGACATCCTGGAGCGCTTCAGAAGAAAGGAGCTGATGTACCTCGTATCGACCTCTGTAGTCGAGGTCGGCATCGATATCCCGGATGCGACCTGCATGGTGATAGAGCACTCAGAGCGCTTTGGGCTTGCTGCCCTCCACCAGCTCAGGGGAAGGGTCGGCAGGAGCAGCCTGCAGAGCTGGTGCTTCCTCGTCTTCTCCAATTCGCTTACAGACGATGCGAGGTCGCGACTCTCTGTAATGAGGGATACTACAGATGGCTTCATCATCGCAGAGAAGGATCTTGAGATCAGGGGGCCTGGTGAGTTCGCAGGTGCAAGGCAGTCCGGTTTTCTGCGCCTGAGATACGCATCCCTTGCAGGTGATATCGAGCTCATAGAGATAGCAGGTTCCGAGGCAGAGGAGATAATAGCAAGGGACAGGGGTCTCATATCAGCAGAAAACTACATGCTGAGAACACTTCTGCAGAAAGAGGACAAAACAAGCGTCATCTGATAGTATAGGTTCCATGAGAATAACTGGCGGACAGTACTGCAGAAGAAATATCATATGTCCTCCGGGCGTCATCCGCCCGGCGATGGACAGGATGAGGGAGTCGCTCTTCTCTATCCTCGGAGACCTCACAGGGACCTCCTTTCTCGACCTCTTTTCCGGATCCGGCTGTGTTGCAATAGAGGCAGCAAGCAGAGGCGCCAGCCCTATCCACCTCGTCGAGATGGACAGAGGAAAGAGAGCGACCATCGAGAAGAACCTCTCCTTCGTGAAGGAGGAGAAGCACCTTTTCATGATGGACGTGGGAAGGTATGTCGCCTCCTGTCTCATCAGCTACGATATCGTGTATGCAGATCCCCCATTTCCAATGGATGGCAAGGTCGAGCTTGCCAGGAAGATCGCCTCGAAGCATATTGTGAAGCCGGGCGGTCTTTTCATAATCCACTACCCGGCAGAGGAGCAGGGCTCCTGGCCAGAGAGCATAGAGGGCTTCACATTCAAGGACGAGAGAAAATACGGACGCTCACTGCTCCGCTTCTACAAGGCAGACGAAAGATGATAAAGGATGTAATCAGACTTGATAACGAGAACATAGGACATATCGATACCTACATCACCTCATACGATACCGATTCGCACTTCAATACAAGACTCTCCGTATACCATGCAACGGTCCAGGAGGCCGCAGGTCTCCACGCCTCTGCAAAGGGCATCGGAATTCCGCACCTCCAGAAGGAGGACAAGACCTGGGTGATCGCCCGCTCAAGGATGGAGATCTACCACTATGGAGTCTGGGGAGATTTCATGCATGTGAACACCTTCGTCCAGCCGGCCACGGGCCTCAACTGTCCTCGTATTGTGGAGGCCTACGACCAGAAGGGAAGAAAGCTCTTCTCTGCAATGACCAGATGGGCTGTAATCGATATGAAGAATGGAAGACCGGTAAGGCCTACAGATATCGTCACGAGACTTGCTCCCCCACCAGAGAAGTACTATCTGGACCCGAAGCTTCCCAACCTCATTGAGGCACAGGAGGCGTGCAGAGAGACCATAGCAGTATACGAGCCCCAGATCAGATATCTGGACACGGATCCGAACAGGCATGTGAACAACCTCACATACACAGGCTGGATCATCGAAGCGCTTCCTGATGAGTTCAACGACCAGTACAAGCCCTGCCTGACCGATGTAAGGTGGATCCGCCAGACCTACAGGGGCGAGAGGGTCCTGGTCACAGTGAAGGCAGTTGACAGAGATGAACTGAAAAAGGACAATCCGAAGCTCTTCGTGAACATGGAAAGGATCGAAGAGGATGGATCCAGGCAGCAGGTCTTCGAGGCCTGGACAGAGTGGAAGAGAAGATCCGAGATGTCCGACCAGATCGAAAGCTGAAGATGTGCCTGCCCCTTGTGGGCAGGTCTTTTTCTCAGTAGTGGGGAGGTCTCCTGTTCGGTCTCGCCTCTCCCGACTCCTCGATAAGCTCCTCGACCTTCTTTGAGAGCTTCTGCAGCTGGATCGTCAGCGAGTCTATGCACTTCTGCTGCTCGTATACGATATCGTTCAGTTCAGCTACCTGTGCCTCAAGATAGGCGCATTTGATTTCTACCTTCTCGATTGCATCATCCATACTGGAGAGTCTATCGCCAATAGGACGCGAATTACAACAATTTCTTGCCATATGGGAAAGTCATGCTATAATTTTGTTGCAGAGTGTTGCATTACTTATGACAGGAGTCAAGCATGAAAGGAGAGAGAGTTGCACAGCTGGAGCTTCTGCTCAGAAGCCATCCCGAGGGGCTCAGGAGAGCTGAGATCGCCAGGCGACTTGGAGTGCACCGCTCCACGATATCCCGCTATGTCGAGGATCTGAGCGAGCACATCGATATCTATGAGGACAACAACCTCATAAAGATAAAGCAGAAGGAGGGGGAAGAGAGTGTCGCACTCTCTGTCTACGAGTCGATAGCATTCAATATGTCGGCAGAGCTGCTTGCCGAGAACACCGAATTCCAGAATCCGCACCTCGCCTCGGGACTTAGGAAGATAGCGATGAACATGCGCTCCTATGCCCCAAAGGTGGGAGACAACATACTTGTACTTGCAGAGAAGATCGAACAGGAGGCGCAGAAGAATCGCGAAGGCGGCAGCAACTACAATGCGATCCTCGAGGTCCTGATCGACGCCTGGATTTCAGGCAGGATGGTGAGAGTTGAATCCTCCGAGGAGGGAAAGGAGGAGATCGAGATATCACCCTACTTCATCGGCTTCAGAGAGGGAGAGGCGGGAAGGCGCCCTATCACAGTAACAGGACGTCTGCGCCACACCAAGGAGATCATAACCATCGACATCTCGAAGATCGACAAGGCGACCATCCTCGATGAGACCTACACCATCCCGGACAACCTGAAGCCCTTCAACATGACAAGGGAGGAGAAGAACTACGATGCGATCGACATGGTTCCTCTGAAGCTGAAGCTTACAGAGAAATCTGCCTTCAACTCCTTCAACGAGGTGGTCCACGGAAGCCCTGTCTTCGAGAGGAATGCTGAGGGCAATCTGACCGTATTCTTCGAGGCTGAGAACTCGATCGAGCTCATGATGCATCTCTTCCAGTGCGGTCGTTCTGCAGAGATACTGGAGCCGGAGAGCTACAAGAAGAAATACCTCTGCTACATCAAAGATGTACTGTCCATCTACGAGTAGAAGAAGCCCCTTCGAAAAGGCAATTGTTAGCGCTAGCTAACTATTTAATCTGAAAGGAATTCCACTATTTTTCAAATTTTTTTTGAAATTTCGTGTTTTTGC
>LVBC01000093.1 GCA_001604265.1 Spirochaetales bacterium Spiro_01 | reverse complement strand
CCTCGCTGGATATACTGAAGCCTGAGCTCGAGGCCATCGGTCTCGATATTTCAGAGGAGAATGGAAAGAGAACATTGACCTCCTCGGGAGAGGTCATTTCGACAATGACGAATCAGGGTGGCCACGTCGAGGTCGTCAACGCACTTCGCGGCTACACCTACTCTATAGACCTGCTATGAAGAGATACTATCTGTCACCACCTGTAATGCTGTCATGCCTTGGTAGAACCGTGGAAGAGAACATGGAGAGGATTCGCTCGGGCTCTCAGGATCACTTTGTCAGGAATGCAGGAGGAAAGCTGGTCGGAAGGTATCGTACAGCTGGAGAGGATATCTTCGATGCACTTCTTTTTGATGCGCTTGATGAGCTTGAGAAGAGTGCAGAAGTGATGAAAAGCAGATTCGAAAGCAATAGGATCGGTGTCATCGTCGGAGGCTGCGACTACTACAGCCAGGAGGCAGCACTGCAGCATAGACTATACAGGGAGAGTGGCAGTTTTGGCACATACAGCATCGACAGCCAGAACCCCTACAGACCTATCGAGATCATCAGAAGGAGGCTGGGCCTCTCAGGCCCCTCCTTCTCCATTGCAGCTGCCTGTGCATCAAGCAACATCGCAGCGATCAGGGCAGTCGACCTGCTTGATGCAGGTCTTGCAGATGCGGTCCTCGTCGGAGGTGTCGACTTTGCATCCGACCTCATCGTCGATGGCTTCGATTCGCTCTCTGCTGTGAGCAGCAGCGTCACGAACCCATTCAGCAGAAATCGAAGTGGAATAACACTTGCAGATGGAGCTTCCCTCTACTTCATTACAAGAGAGCAGGTCTTCACCGATTACGATGTTGTCCTGACAGGCTATGCAAGCACAAGCGATGGCTACAACATGACAGGCCCGGATCCAGAAGCGAAGGAGGTCATAGCCTGCATTGAAAGGGCCCTTTCAATGGCCTCTCTTGCTCCGGAGGATATCGACTATGTGAACCTCCACGGAACAGGTACCATAGCGAACGACAGCATGGAAGCAAAGGCGATCAAGGCACTCTTTTCCTCCTCTACAGCCATCTCGAGCACGAAGGCGATGACCGGACACACGCTTGGTGCTGCGGGTGCACTCGAGACAGCTATCGTCTTCTACACGCTGATGGAAGAGTCTCCACAGCTCGTTCCACCGCACATCTTCGATGGAGAAGCCGAAGTCGAGGGCCTTCACTTCGCGCATACAGGAGAGAGGAAGGCGATAGAAAGAGCGATGACGAACTCCTTCGCATTCGGTGGCCTCAACTCTGTCCTGATACTTGAAAGGAGTACAAGATGAGCATCTCTCTTCCGATTCTTTCCCGAGATGAAGTAATGAAGGTCATTCCGCACAAGAGTTCAATGGCACTCATTGACAGCATATTCAGCTACCGTGACAAGGAGCTCGAGGCCGGAGCGACACTGTCCGACCTTTCTCCCTTCTTCAATGGAGAGAACACACCTGGCTACGTATGCTTCGAGCTCATTGCGCAGAGTATCTCTGCATACTCCTTCTTCAAGGGCTACCGAAATGGTGAAAGACCTCTCATGGGCTTCATACTGAAGGTCTCGGATTTCAGAATCTCAAGACCCTTTCTTGAAAAGGATGCCAAGGTGAGGATTCTTGTAAGGGAGGACTTCGAGCTTGCAAGCGACCTCTACAACTTTGTCGGTGAAGTCAGAGAGAGTGGAGAACTTGTTGCCGAAGGCAAGCTTATGGTAATGTGTGCAGAGAACCTCGATATGGTGCAAACTGGAGAGAATGCATGAACGAAGGAAAGAGCGTACTCGTAACTGGCTCGCTCAGGGGAATTGGAAGAGCAATCAGCCTGCGCCTGGCCTCTGAAGGCTACACTGTCGTACTCAACTATAGAAGTGGCTGCGAGGAGAGAGTCGAAGAGCTCAGGAACGAGATCGAGAGTGCTGGTGGAAAGGCAGATGTCATCTGCTTCGATATTTCAGAGAGAGAGCAGTGCCAGAAGGCGCTTGAGGAGTATCTTGAAAGGAATCCTGTCTTCTGGGGCGTTGTGCTCAACGCAGGAATCTGCCGCGACAACATCCTGGCCGCAATGGATGGCGATGACTGGGACAGCGTGCTGCACACCAATCTCGACGGCTTCTACAATGTCCTGAGGCCGATAATCCTTCCTCTCTGCAAGAAGAGAAAGGGAAGGATCGTTGCACTCTCCTCCGTTTCCGGTGTGATTGGCAACAGGGGCCAGGTGAACTACTCGGCCTCGAAGGCCGGCATCATAGGAGCTGTGAAGGCACTAGCCTGCGAGGTCGCATCAAGGCATATAACGGTCAATGCAATTGCACCGGGAATAATAGAGACGGATATGATCGAAGGACTTCCGCTGGAGGAGATGCTGAAGGTGATTCCAATGAAGAGACTGGGCAGGGCTGAAGAGGTCGCAGCCCTCACCTCCTTCCTTCTCAGCGAGGAGGCTGGATACATCACACGCCAGGTGATTTCGATCAACGGAGGTCTGGATTGAAGAGAAGAGTCGTAGTTACGGGTGGAAGCATAGTTTCATCCCTCGGGATAGAAGATGAGGAGGTGATGAAGAGCCTCCACGAGTGCAGGAACAGGACAATGCTGATGGAGGGCTGGCAGAGGTATCAGGGGCTCAGACCTCAGATCGCAGCTCCGGTCACAGCACCTCTCAAGCCCTTCGGAAGAAAGGTCACAAGAGGCATGGGCCGCGTCGCTGTCCTGGCTCTGAATGCAACGGACAATGCACTCGAGAAAGCGGGACTCAAGGACTCTCCCGAGCTTCAGAATGGCAGGAGCGGCATCGCATACGGCTCCTCTGCCGGAGATGTCGATGCGCTGCTGGACTTCTATGACCTCCTGATAAACAACACGACAAAGAAGCTCTCTGCAACTACGTATATCAAGGCAATGCCGCAGACCTGCGCCGCAAACCTTTCAGTGCACTACGGTCTCTGTGGCAGACTGTACACGACCAACACTGCCTGCACCTCGGGCTCGATGTCGATCGGCTACGCCTTCGAAGCTATCCAGAACGGCATTCAGGATATCATGATCGCAGGAGGAGCAGAGGAGCTTTCGCCCGCTGACGTAGGTGTCTTCGATACACTCTTCTCGGCCTCGACTGACAATGAGCACCCAGAGAGGACCCCGCGCGCCTACGACAGAGACAGAGATGGCCTTGTGATCGGAGAGGGAGCAGGCTCTCTGATACTCGAGGAGTACGAGCACGCTGTGAAGAGAGGTGCCACAATCTACGCAGAGATAGTCGGATTTGCAACAAATACCGATGGAACACATATAACACATCCAAACCGGGACACCATTGCCGCTGTAATGAGACTTGCTCTTGAGAATGCAGGAATAACAGCTGACGATATCGCATACATCAATACGCATGGAACTGCCACAGTCTCCGGAGATGTCGTCGAGACCTGTGCGACCTACGATGTATTCAATAGAGCTGTGCCTGTCTCGACAGTCAAGAGCTACACTGGTCACACTCTTGGCGCCTGTGGTGCAATAGAGGCGTGGACAAGCATACTGATGCAGAGAGAGGGATGGTTCTGCCCCAATCTCAATCTCGAGAATGTCGATCCTGACTGTGCTCCTCTCGATTACATAATGAAGACAGGAAGGAATATTGATGCTCAGTACATCATGAGCAACAACTTCGCATTCGGTGGCATCAATACCTCCCTTGTTATAAAGAGGTTCGATAGATGAGAGCAGACGAGCTCCTTTTGGCAAAGAGACAGAGCGCACTCGGCCTGGACAGAGCAGAAAGACAGCACAGAAAGGGAAAGCTGACTGCAAGAGAGAGAATAGACCTTCTCTTTGACAGGGATACCTTCCAGGAGCTTTCCATCCTCTCCTGCCCTGAGAAGAGTCTGCCCGGAGATGGTGTCATCACAGGCTTTGGAAAGATAAACGGACAGACTGTCTACTGCTCTGCAGACGATTTCACTGTCCTGGGCGGCTCTGTTGGCAGGACCCACGCAGAAAAGAAGTGCAGAGTGATGGACCTTGCATACAGCTCCAGATGTCCATACATCTCTCTCAATGACAGCGGTGGCGCAAGGATCGACGAGGGCATCGTCGGCCTGAATGGCTATGGTGAGATATTCAGAAGGAATGTGAAGCTTTCGGGAGTAGTTCCCCAGATTGCAGTCATCCTCGGCCCATCTGCAGGTGGAGCCTGCTACTCCCCTGCCCTCATGGATGCTGTCTTCATGTGCAAGGAACACTCGCTGATGTTCATCACAGGGCCCGATGTGACCAAGGCAGTCATCTTCGAAGAGAATACTGACGAGGAGCTCGGTGGCTGGCTTCTGCACTCAACAGAGTCGAGTGTCGCATCCTACGCATACGAAACAGAGGAGGAGTGCCTTGAGTCGGTAAGGCGATTCCTCTCCTATCTTCAGATAAGGAAGACTGATTCATCAGAATCCGAGACCCTTTCAGAAGTCTCGAATATCGTCCCTGAAAACGGCAGGAAGACATACGATATGACGAGACTGCTTTCGGCCATCTTCGACAATGACTCTCTCTTTCTTCAGAAGGAGCTCTTTGCTCCCAATGTGATCACAGCACTTGCCAGGATCGGAGGAAGGAGCGTCGGAATCGTTGCAAACCAGCCAGAGCAGCTTTCCGGTGCACTGGACTACAAGGC
>LVBC01000092.1 GCA_001604265.1 Spirochaetales bacterium Spiro_01 | reverse complement strand
AAGGCAATGGGCTTCAGGAACAGGTTCTTCGCTGCAATGGAGAACGATCTCAAGGCTCCACAGGCTCTCGCAGCCCTCTGGGGTCTTGTCAGGGACAATCAGATTCCATCCTCCGAGAAGCTTGCTGTATTATATGAGATGGATCAGATTCTCGGCTTCGATCTCGAGAAGATCGAGGCAAGGAAGGTCGAAATCGTCGGTACTCCCGAAGCACTGGAGCTTGCACAGAAGAGGGCAGAGGCCAAGAAGGCGAAGGATTTTGCTCTTGCTGACAGCCTCAGGGACCAGATTCTCGCTCTCGGCTTCGTTGTGAAGGATACCCCAAAGGGACCTGTCCTCGAAAAAGTGTAACCTGTCAGGAAAAGGGTTGTTTAAGCTTATGGAAATCAAGAGCACGGATGCTTCAGCTTTCAAGCTTGTCTACGATTGTTCCTTCACTCTGCTGATGAGAGTGAGCTATCACATTGTCTACAATGAGGACATAGCAGAGGAGCTGGTGCAGGAGGCCTTCGAACGCTTCTACGTGAAGAACATGACCTTCCCAAGTGTGGAGGAGGCGAGGTTCTGGCTGATTAGGGTCACGAAGAACCTGGCACTCAACCACATAAGGCGCCACAAGAGGGAACTCAACATGGTCGAGAAGGTCAAGAAGATGCCCTCCGAGTCCTCGGCTGTCATGGACGGCTCCAAGGAGCTCATTGAGGAGGAGACGATCAAGGAGGTCAGAAAGGCCATCGAAAGCCTTCCGGACAACCTCAAGATCGTCATCAAGCTCAAGGAGTATGGAGACCTGGACTACAAGGGCATTGGAAAGGTTCTCGGGATTTCCGAAAGCAACGTCAAGGTGAGGGTCTTCAGAGCTCGAAAGAAGCTCGAGGAGCTGCTTGGCAAGGAGGACGGTTATGTGTATTGATGAACAGCTTCTTTCCAGTTATCTGGATGGTGAGCTCTGCGAACCATACAAGAGCCAGACCGAAGAACACCTTTCGTATTGTGCTGCCTGTCGTGCAAGGCTCGACAAGCTTACTGCAGTGAGGGACCTGGTAAAGCTTTCATCCCCTTCGGATGAGAAGCTTTCAGAGGGAAGAGATAAGGTATATGCACTTCTCGAGAAGAAGTACCTCGGAGAGAAGAAGAAGCACATAAGCTTCATCCGACGCAGGTTCGAGGTCTCTTTCCCTGCCATGATCACAAGCGCTGCTGCAGTCGTTGTGATCTTCGTCGGAGGCTTCGTCCTCTTCGGTACCAACAGCCACCAGACCAGCGAGATAGTTCCCTCCTTCAATGTACAGGCCGGAACCGACAATGTCAGATTCGTCAGCAACAGGGACCAGGGACTCGACTCCTACAGTCTCGAGGAGATTCTGAAGTATCTGGACAGCAAGGGCTACGAGGTCGACATCTCGATCAAGGGCCTCAAGCCATTGGAACATAAGGATGGAAAGGCCACAAGCCTTGAGTAATCTCATAAATGCGTTTATCATGTCTCCTGAATCATTTTCAGGAGGCTTTTTTTATAATGAAAGCAGTCGAACTTGCAAAGGCCTACAGTCCAAAGGACTTCGAGGACAGGATATACAAGGTCTGGACCGACAGTAAGTCATTCGGTCCTGACAAGCCCGGTGCAGAGCACTTCTCAGTTGTCATGCCACCACCGAACGTCACCGGTATCCTACACATGGGACATGCTCTCAACAACAACCTCCAGGATATCATCGTCCGCTATCAGAGAATGAAGGGTCGCAACACGCTCTGGGTACCTGGCACGGACCACGCCGGTATCGCAACCCAGAATGTCGTCGAGCGCCAGCTCGCCAAGGAGGGCCTCAGGAGACAGGACATCGGCAGGGAGAAGTTCCTCGAGAGGACCTGGCTTGTAAAGGAGAAGCACCATGGCATCATCACGAGCCAGCTGAGAAAGATGGGCTGCTCCTGTGACTGGGATCATGAGAGATTCACAATGGACGAAGGTCTCTCCAAGGCTGTCCGCGAAGCCTTCGTCACCCTCTATGAGAGGGGACTGATCTACAAGGGCAAGTACCTTGTCAACTACTGTCCAAAGTGTGGAACTGCACTTGCCAACGACGAGGTAGAACACGAGCTCACTCCAGGCAAGTTCTACGATGTCCACTACCCATATGCAGATGGAAGCGGCTTCATTACAGTCGCCACTACAAGACCCGAGACTCTCTTCGGAGATGTTGCTGTTGCAGTCCATCCGGATGACGAGCGCTACAAGGGACTTGTCGGAAAGCTCCTGAAGCTGCCTCTGACCGACAGGGAGATTCCGATCATTGCAGACTCCTTCGTCGGCATGGATTTCGGTAGTGGTATGGTAAAGATCACACCGGCACACGATCCGAACGACTGGGCCTGTGGAAAGAGGCACGGCCTCGAGGCCATCAATCTGCTCAATCCGGATGGTACACTCAACGAGAACGTCCCCGAGAAGTACCGTGGCATGAGCTGCGAGAAGGCCCGCGAGCTTGTAGTCGCAGACCTCGATGCCCAGGGTCTTCTTGTAAAGGTCACTCCGCACGACCACGAGGTCGGTCACTGCTACCGCTGCCACACAGTCGTCGAACCCTACCTTTCCGAGCAGTGGTTCGTCTCAATGAGAGGCATGGCAGACAAGGCACTCAAGGCCTGGAAGGATGGAGACATCCAGTTCTATCCAAAGAGATGGGAGAACACATATTCGCACTGGATGGAGACGATCGGTGACTGGTGCATCTCGCGTCAGCTCTGGTGGGGCCATAGGATTCCTGTCTGGTACTGCCAGGATTGTGGAGAGATGACAGTCTCCAGAGTCGATATTACAGAGTGTCCGAAGTGCCACAGCAGAAATATAGAACAGGACAAGGATGTCCTCGATACCTGGTTCAGCTCCTGGCTCTGGCCATTCTCGACCCTCGGCTGGCCTGACAAAACGAAGGACCTCGAGACATTCTTCCCTACACAGACTCTCGTATCCGCATACGATATCATCTTCTTCTGGATCAGCCGCATGATCATGGCCTCCGAGGAGTTCATGGGCAAGGCCCCATTCAGGGATATCGTCATTACAGGTCTTGTCAGGGACAAGCAGGGCAGGAAGATGTCCAAGAGCCTTGGAAACGGTATCGACCCGCTCGAGGTCATCGACCTCTATGGCGCAGATGCAATGAAGTTCACACTCTGCTACCTGGCAGCCCAGGGACAGGATGTACAGGTCGATATGGACTCCTTCAAGATGGGCTCCAGATTCGCCAACAAGATCTGGAATGCTACCAGGTATCTGCTGATGAACCTCGAGGGAAGGAACCTCGTGGAGGTCACAGAGGACAGGCTCGATACGATGGACAAGTGGATCTACGGCCGCTTGAATGCCGCAATCGAGACCATCGACAGCGCAATGGCAGGCTACCACTTCAACGAGGCCGCACAGGCAGTCTACTCCTTCTTCTGGAACGACTACTGCGACTGGTACATCGAGAGCTCGAAGCAGAGGATGCTGAATGGAACAGAGGAGGAGAGGGATCTTGCGATCTCTATCCTCATGGACCTTCTCGAGAAGGCGATGAGACTTCTGCATCCGTTCCTTTCATACGTTACCGAGGAGATATACTCGAAGCTTCCCAACCACAGAGGACTTCTCATCTCTCAGAGCTTCCCATCAAAGGAGAAGTTCGATACTGCAAAGGCAACCGGCGAGGTCGAATCGCTTCAGGAGGCCATCAGGCTTGTAAGAGGCGTAAGAAGCCAGCTTGGAATAGCTCCGGAGAAGAAGATCCACGTCGTCATCAGGACCGATAAGGATTACCAGAACAAGTCTATCTTCCTTGAAAAGAGGGATCTGATGGCCGCATTCATGGGTGCAGGCGAGCTTGTGGTCGACCTTGATTGCAAAGAGGATGTCTCAAAGGCATTCCCAGCTGCCGGTCTTGGTTTCGAGGCCTTCGTCTTCGTCCGTGAGGCAATAGATGTCGATGCCGAGATTGCAAAGCTCGAGAAGGAGATTGCCAAGGCATCTCAGGATCTCGAGAAGACCAACAGGAAGCTTTCCAACGAGCAGTTCGTCAACAATGCAGCTCCTCAGGCTGTAGAGAAGGAGAGAGGCAAGAAGGCCGAGTTCGAGGACAGGATCGCAAAGTCCACCGAGCACATCAATCTTCTTAGGTCTCTCTGAGACAATCGATATGCGACCCCTGGATCCCTCCAGGGGTCTCTTTGCAGAAAAAGGGTGAAACAATGGGCAGATTCAGGTTTTCAAGAAGAATGGAGCAGTTCGGGGATGAGATATTCGCATCCCTCAATACAAGACGGCTTGAACTGGAGAAGAGTGGAAGGAAGATATACAACCTCAGTGTAGGAACTCCTGACTTCCCAGTCTCCCAGGAGCTTATGGACACACTCTCTCTCGAGGCCCAGAATCCGGACAACTGGAAGTATGCTCTGCGCGATACGGACGAGATGCTGGAGGCCGTCGTCTCCTACTACAGGAGAAGGTTCTCCGTCTCTCTCGAGAAGGATATGATCGCCTCCTGCTACGGATCCCAGGATGGAATCGGGCACATTGCGCTTGCTCTCTGCGACGAGGGTGATACAGTCCTTCTGCCGACCCCCTGCTATCCTGTCTTCATCGCAGGCTCGAAGATGGCGATGACCGACATCTACTACTATCCCATGAGAGAGGAGAATGGATTCCTTCCTGATGTGGATTCGATTCCAGAAGATGTTGCAAGAAGGGCCAAGTACATGATCCTTTCCCTTCCCTCGAATCCGATGGGAAGCGTCGGAACTCCAGAGCTCTACCAGAAGATAATAGAGTTCGCTTCGAAGTACGATATCCTGATAATCCACGACAACGCCTACAGCGACATAATCTGGGGCGGAGAGGGAAGGAGCTTCCTTTCATACCCGGGTGCGATGGATGTGGGAGTCGAATTCTTCAGCCTTTCAAAGAGCTTCAACCTCACAGGAGCAAGGATAAGCTTCCTCGTTGGCAGGAGTGATATCGTGAAGGCCTTCAGGACCCTGAGGACCCAGATC
>LVBC01000091.1 GCA_001604265.1 Spirochaetales bacterium Spiro_01 | reverse complement strand
AAAGGTGGATTCAAAATTATATTGAAATTCAACTAAGGAGTTTTACGATGAAGAAAATCGTTGCAATGTTCACAATCCTGGCACTTGTTGCAGGTTTCGTCTTTGCTCAGGGTTCAGCTGAGGCTCAGGCTCCAGCAGCTCAGGCAGAGCCACAGATGACCCACGAGGAGCTCGTTGAGGCCGCAAAGGCCGAGGGAACTCTCAAGGTCTACACATTCACCAGCAGAGGCAGCAAGGTGGGAGAAGCCTTCGAGGCCAAGTATGGTATCAAGACAGAGGTCACACAGCTTTCCGACGCTGAGATGATCAGCAAGGTCTCTGCAGAGGCCAAGGCCGGCCAGGGCGCAGACATCATCTTCGCTCAGGATTCCGGTAGAGTCCTCACCGAGCTCTTCGATACTGGATATGTAAACAAGTACGTTCCAGCTGAGGTAGAGAAGGCAATCCCAGCTCAGTATGCAGACCCACTCGTATACGATCTCAACATCAAGGCATTCATCTTCAACAACGAGCAGCCAAGCGATCTCAAGAACGTATGGCAGCTCACAGAGCCAGAGTGGAAGGGCAGAGTCCAGTTCAAGGACCCACAGAAGGAGAGCGTCGGCATGAACTTCTTCGTCATGCTCACCAGCCCAGAGTGGTCCGAGAAGCTTGCAAAGGCATACAAGGACCTCTATGGAAAGGACCTCGTTCTCACTACCGAGAACGCTGGCTATGAGTTCATCAAGATGCTGCTTGCAAACTCCGTACTCGGCTCCTCCGATACCAAGATCTGCGAGGCAGTAGGTGCAAAGGGCCAGGCACAGCAGCTCTACGGTCTCTTCACGATCAACAAGCTCAGAACAGCTGAGAAGAAGAACCTCGCTCTCGCAGTCAACTACGACCTCGTTCCATTCAACGGCTTCATGTATCCTATCTACACCGCTCTTACCGGAGTATGTGCTCATCCAAATGCTGCAAAGCTCTTCATGGAGTTCGCATACACAGCTGAAGGCTGGAAGCCAATGGATACACTCGGCGACAACAGCCCAATCCTCGGTTCCTCCGAAGATACCCGCACACTCGCTGACTGGGAGAAGACCCTTGTTATCGAGGATCCAGACTATCTCGCAGCTCACAGATACGAAGTCGAGCAGTTCATTGTCTCCATCCTTTGATCAGTTAGGTCAATATATGGCTGCCAGTCTTTGGCAGCCATTCTTTTCTTGAAAGAAAAAAAGAATCAGATCCATGAAACTAGCATTCAAAATGAAGTCATATTTCAAGAAGCCGCACAACATAATTCTTGTGGTCATGTTCGTGTTTCTTGCATATCTGACACTTTTCCCAATGTTCTCTATGGTCAAGGATACTGTCACCGTCCACGTCAGCGAGGCCAGAAGACTGAAGCTCGGCGTCGGTGCCTTTACCCTGGATCACTGGATGAAGGTCCTCTTCGACAAGAACTCGCTCCAGATGTTCTACAGACCCTTCATCAACTCGCTTGTCACCTCACTTGCGGCCTGCTTTGTATCCCTGGTCTTCGGTGGCACCTTTGCGTGGTTCGTTACAAGGACAAATCTCAGATGGAAGAGAGTGCTTTCAGCTCTCTTCATTTTCCCCTATATAATGCCATCCTGGACGCTGGCACTCGCCTGGATAAACATATTCAAGAACAGTCTCGTCGGTGGTTCCCAGGGCCTTTTCACTGCAGTTACCGGTATCGTCACACCTAACTGGTTCGCATATGGCGCATTCCCGATTTCACTTGTCACAGGTCTTCACTATGCACCATTTGCATACATCATGATCGGCGGCATATTGAGAAACGCAGATGCAAACCTCGAGGAGGCAGCCCAGCTGCTCGGTACCACAAGAAGGAGAATGCTCTTCAGGATCACCATCCCGATGATCATGCCTGCAGTACTCTCTACCTTCCTCCTGGTATTCTCCTCTGCAATGTCCGCATTCGCAGTTCCATCCTTCCTCGGTCTGCCGGTCCGCTATCAGGTACTGACCATGCAGCTGTACAGGACGATGGATGGTGTTGCTCCAGGTCAGGGCTTTGCCATGGCACTTATCATGATCCTGCTCAGTGTAGGTATTTTGGCCTTCAATCAGAGGGTGATCGGTGTCAGGAAGAACTATACGACCGTAACAGGAAAGAGCTCACAGATCGCACTTGTGAATCTCAAGAAGAGCAGGACTTTGATTTCATGCATCCTTCTCTTCCTGATCCTTATGGTCTCCCTCTTCCCACTGGTGACCTTCGCACTCGAGTCCCTCATTGCAGTACCAGGTGTGTACACACTTGACAATATGACTCTGGCATTCTGGATCGGCAGGGACAATGGTGCGATCATCACCTCAGGTGAGCCTGGTCTTCTTCTGAACCCGGCCCTCTGGAAGGCTCTGTGGAACAGTGTAAGGCTCTCTGCTACCTGTGCAATCAGTGCCGGTACCATTGGCTTCCTCGTTGGCTACGGTATCGTAAGAGGAAAGGGCACAAGACTTTCAAGGATCGTCGACAGCCTGGCCTTCTTCCCATACCTCATTCCAGCAATGGCCTTCTCTGCAATCTACCTATCGATGTTCTCTGTAAGAAGACTCTTCATCCCATCGCTGTATGGCTCCTTCTTCATACTGGCACTCATCGGTACAGTGAAGTACATGCCATTTGCCTCGAGAAGCGGCATCAACTCGATGATGCAGCTCTCCAACCAGATCGAAGAGGCCGGTGAGATAATCGGTATCGGCTGGTTCAAGAGGATGACACAGCTTGTAATCCCAATCCAGAAGAGTTCGTTCGTTTCCGGATACCTCCTGCCATTCATCTCCTGTATGAGAGAGCTTTCGCTGTTCGTGCTTCTCTGCACACCACAGAACAGAGTACTTACAACACTGCTGTACTACTACAACGAGAAGGGCTGGAGCCAGTACTCCAACGGTCTGAACCTCCTGATCGTGATCATAGTCATTCTGGTCAACTGGACAGTCAACAGAACTACAGGAGCCTCCATCGACAAGGGTATCGGTGGTTGATAAGGAGAATTAGAAATGCCACATATTGAACTTAGGAATATAACAAAGAAATTCGGAGACTTCGTCGCAGTAGACAACCTCTCTCTCGATATCAAGGATGGTGACTTCATCACGCTCCTTGGACCATCCGGCTGTGGAAAGACCACAACTCTCAGGCAGATCGCAGGCCTCGAGATGCCTACAAGCGGGGAAATCCTCATCGACGACAAGGTCGTGTTCTCCTCCGAGAAGGCCATCGACGTCGCACCGAAGGACAGGGGAGTAGGCTTCCTCTTCCAGAACTACGCACTCTGGCCTCACATGACCGTCTACAGGAACATCGCCTTCGGACTTGAGAACCTCAAGTGGAAGAAGCAGGATGTGGACAAGAGAGTCAAGGAGCTGCTGAAGCTTCTGAAGATAGAGGAGTTCCCGGACAGATATCCTGCAGAGCTCTCCGGTGGTCAGCAGCAGAGAGTTGCAATTGCAAGAACACTTGCGACCAACCCAAGGGTCCTCCTGATGGACGAGCCGCTTTCCAACCTCGATGCCAAGCTCAGGATGGAGATGAGGGCAGAGCTGAAGAGACTGCATCACGAGACCGGAGCCACCTTTGTCTACGTGACCCACGACCAGCTCGAGGCCATGACCCTCGCAACGAAGATCTGTCTTCTGGACAAGGGCTACCTGCAGCAGTACGATCCACCGCTCACTGTCTACAACAGACCTGCAAACACCTTCGTTGCAGACTTCGTAGGCAACCCGACGATGAATATCATTAAGTTCTCGGGAAAGAGGAAGGATGACCACACTGCAATCCTTTCTCACAAGTCGATGACTCTCGAATATGCAAGCAAGGATGTGCTTCCAGCCGACCTCAGCGAGGTCACCATCGGTGTAAGACCCGAGAATGTACTTGTAACAGAGCACGGTGGCATCAAGGTCAAGGTCGATACCTCTCTGCCTTCAGGCATGGAGACGATCCTCAACCTGAAGCTCGACGATGTGATGCTGAGCTGCGTGATGATAGGTTCAGTCGACTATCCATCCGATTCTCTCATCAGCGTTCTCTTCAAGGACGAGTCCGTGCTGATGTTCGACAAGGCTGGAAAGTTCGCGACCTCAGGCTCTGTGAAGTTCATCTGATTTCATGGAAATACACTGCTTTCAACTGTCTTCTGGCCATCCGGAAGGCAGTTTTATAATCTGCAGCGGCTCCAGAAAGCTTCTGGCCATGCACGGAATGAAAACTTCCTATGGTACCTAAGCAACAACATATAGTTAACTACAGGATAATGAACCGGATGAGCGAGCCAGGGTATTCGCAAGTATTGATATCGAGTGGTATGATCACTGCAGGATATATGTAAGGACCAGATACTAAAAAACAGCGTGAGGAGTAGGAAGTCATGGGACTTAGGCTGAGAAGAACAATCAGGATATGCAAGGGAATCAGGCTCAATTTCTCAAAGTCCGGAATCAGTACGACAGTCGGCAGAAGGGGTGCATCCGTCACTGTTGGAAAAGACCGCTCAAGTGTGAATGTAGGTATTCCTGGAACAGGAATTTCATATAGAAAGGAGTTCAGGCCTTCAGCAGAGGAGCCAGCTCAGAAGAGGACCACAAGCTACATTGTCGAGATGGACAGGAACGACAGCAGTCATTTCGTCATCAGGACAGAGGGAGGGGAGATCGTCACGGACCCGGCCCTCATTGCAGCAATCAGGAACTCATTCGAAATGGATAGAATGGACAGAGATTCTGGTCATTCAAGGAAAAGCCGGTCAATAGCTCTTGTTCTCTGTATCCTTCTTGGCTGGCTGGGAGTTCACAGATTCTATGTCGGGAAGATAGGCACAGGAATTCTCTACCTGTTTACATGTGGAGGTTTTATGATCGGGCTGATCGTGGATCTGATAAGCATTCTATCTGGAAGGTTCACGGACAGGCAGAATAGACCACTGGTCGAATGGAAATAGGCGGAATCATCTCCTTTTATCCTCTCGTAATGAATTCCACAGAATCTGCACTCTTACCGACAACTTCTTACGAGTGGTCCTTCATGGCGGAAGCAAGACTGCTGTAGCTGGTCTTCATGAGGTCCATCAGGAAGCCTGTGATCATTCTCCTCTTCGTTCTATCCATTCCGACCATCTGAGAGAGTATCGCCCTTATCTTCTGGAAGCTGTCTGTAGTGAGTTCAGTAAAGTCCTCGATGCCGGCCCTTTCAAGAACAGAGAAGAGGGACTCGACGAACTCCTTTCTCTCCTCGAATGAGATATCTCTTATCCATGTAGAGAATATAGAGTCTATTATCTGGCTCGAGTATGTCCTCTTCTCGATGGTCATCAGTCTGTTTCCTCTGACGCTCCAGTAGAGCGGGAAGTGCTGCAGGATACCGATGCTGCTGTTTTCAACTACAGCATAATCCTCAACATGTTCAAGGAGTATTCCAACGATCGAATCCGGAGGAAGGAAGCTTCTCACTCTGTCGGAAAGAAGCTCGTAGGAGGGCAGAGTCTTCATGCTGAAGCAGAAGCCCGGGCCATCGAAGTTGTAGACCATGTCGATTCTCGAGGCAATCGCCTTGTCTGCATTCATTGCAGCGTATATGGCGAGGTTTCCACCCTTCGAGTGGCCTGCAACCATTATCCTGCCGCTTCCAGCAGAAAGCGAGTCGAGGAACTCCTTTGCTTCGGCCTGGGCAGGTATTCTCTCCTCATAGCAGAGTCTCGAATCCTCCCTCCAGCCGGCAACGGAGGTATCGGTTCCCCTGAATGCAAATACATCCATATCCTCTTGGATAGAGAAGGAGAAGGCTGCGAACTGGATGCTATTCTCAGGGTCGTAGTGGGACCTGAAGCCCTTTATCACAGTATTTTTGAATCGGACTGTTCCGGCCAGTGCCTTGAGAAGGTATCTCGAGGAGATAGCAGTATTGAGACTCTTTCCGGCCTCCGTCATGTCAAGGACACCGTATCTTCCTTCATGGAGAGCAAGAAGAGCAGAAAGCGTGATTCCTTCGATCTCGTCAAGGTCGAACTCTTCTGCTCTGTAGTAGGAGAGCCAGGAGAGGACAAGGGCGTCGACCT
>LVBC01000090.1 GCA_001604265.1 Spirochaetales bacterium Spiro_01 | reverse complement strand
AGTTCATAATTCGAAGCTTCTTTTTCTCCTACAAGCAATTATACAGTGTGTTTGCCTATTGCCAAATAGCGTAATGTATACTAATATATCAGTTGATAGGAGATAATTTCCATGAAAATGACACTTCGTTGGTACGGTCCTGGATTCGATTCAGTCACCCTACAGCAGATCAGACAGATCCCAGGCGTTTCTGGTGTAATCACAACTCTCTACGACATTCCGGCAGGAGAACTCTGGCCAAGGGAAAGAGTCAAGGAGCTCAAGGCTATCGTCGAGGCATCTGGCCTCAAGCTTGAAGGTATCGAATCCGTAAATGTCAGCGATGCCATCAAGATTGGAACAAAGGACAGAGACCAGCACATCGACAACTACATCAAGTCTCTCGAGGCACTCGGAGAAGAGGGAATCGATGTTGTCTGCTACAACTTCATGCCTGTCTTCGACTGGACCAGAACAGACCTCGCAAAGGTCCGTCCAGATGGCGGTACTGTACTCGCCTACGATCAGAAGGTAGTCGACTCCATCGACCCACAGACCTTCTTCGACCAGACAAACGCCTCCTCCAACGGCTTTGTAATGCCAGGCTGGGAGCCTGAGAGACTTGCAAAGGTCAAGGATCTCTTCGAGGCATACAAGGATGTCGATGAGGAGAAGCTCTTTGCAAACCTCGTCTACTTCCTCGAGGCCATCGGACCTGTCTGCGAGAAGTACGGCATCAAGATGGGCATCCATCCGGATGATCCAGCCTGGCCAGTATTCGGTCTTCCCAGGATCATCACCGGCAAGGAGAAGATCCTCAAGCTGCTCAAGGCCGTAGACAAGCCATACAACGGTCTTACCTTCTGCATGGGCTCGCTCGGCTCCAACCCGAACAACGACCTCTGCGATATAATCAGAGCCTGCAAGGGCAGGATTCCATTTGCCCACGTCAGGAACCTCCACCACTTCGGACCAGGCGTCTTCGAAGAGGCAGCACACCTCTCCTCCGACGGCTCCTTCGACCTCTACGAGGCAGTCAAGGCACTCTACGAGACCGGCTTCGACGGAGTCATCAGACCGGATCACGGAAGGACGATCTGGGGCGAGAAGTGCATGCCAGGCTATGGACTCTACGATAGAGCACTCGGAGCAGAGTACATTCTCGGTCTCTGGGAGGCAATCGAGAAGGCAGACAAGAGAGGATGAAGAGAAAAGAGGATACCAGGGCCAACATCAGGATCTACGAGTATCTCAGAGACAGGATAGTCAACCTGGAGTACGAGCCCGGACAGGAACTCAACATCGCCAAGCTGACAGAGGAGATGGGCTTTTCCCGCTCCCCTGTCAGGGATGCGCTTCTGAAGCTCGAGGAGTACAGCCTTGTGGACATCTTCCCCCAGAGCGGTACCCGTGTATCCTATCTGGATCTCGATAAGATCAGGCAGGAGAGATTCATGAGGAGCTGCCTCGAGTTCGGAGCGCTCGAAGCGTGCATCAGGAAGCCGAGGACAGATCTGGAGATGGAGGTCTTCGTCACAAAGCTCAGAAGCGTGCTCCTGAAGCAGAAGGCCGCCCTTCTCGGTCACAGCTATCTGGATTTCTTCAATTCGGATGACGAGATGCACCGTCTCTTCTATACAGAGGCGGGTCTCGACCAGTGCTGGCAGGTCCTTGCGGCCCATACCGGCAACGAGAGAAGGATCAGGATCCTCTCCTACAAGGCAGAGGGGGTTGCGGATTCGGTCGAGAGGGAGCACACACTTCTCGTCGACTGCATAGCAGAAAGGAATGTCGAGGCGGCCCTGAAGGCCGACAGGGAGCACCTTTCAAGGCTTTCAGACGAACTCGATGTGCTGAAGGCACAGTTCCCACAGTATTTTGAATAAGAGGTATATATGAGACTCAACGAAAAAGCACTTGAAAACAGAGCGGACTGGAAGGGCTACAAGCTCTACTCCTATGACCGCGCAGCAATCAGAAAGAATACCGAAGAGAGACCCGAGTGGGTCCACTTCGGAGCAGGCAACATCTTCCGCATCTTCCCAGCAGGTCTCTGCCAGAGACTTCTCGAGAAGGGAGAGATGGATACAGGTATCGTGGTCGGAGAAGGCTTCGACTTCGAGATCATCGACGAAATCTACAAGAAGCACGACTGCCTCACTGCAGGTGTCACTCTCAAGGCAAACGGAACGATCGAGAAGGAGATCATCGGCTCTGTCATGAGCGCAAGCAAGGCAGATCCTGCAAGCGAGGACTGGAAGACCCTCAAGAGAGCAATCACAAACCCAAGCCTCAAGATGATCAGCTTCACGATCACTGAAAAGGGCTACGCTCTCTATGCACCGGACGGGTCCCTCTTCAAGGGCTATCAGCAGGACTTCGCCTCCCCTCTCAAGGATGCTTCCATGTTCCTCTGCCGCCTTACAGAACTCCTCAACGAGAGATATGAGCTTTCCAGGACTCCGATCGCACTCTGCTCGATGGACAACTGCTCCCACAATGGCGAGAAGCTGAAGAATGCGATGGTCACAATTGCAAGGTCCTACTGCGAGAAGGGTCAGCTGAGCCAGGGCTTTGTAGACTGGATCGAGAATGAGGACTGTGTCTCATTCCCATGGTCCATGATCGACAAGATCACTCCGAGACCGGATGCATCCGTAAAGGCAATGCTCGAAAAGGACGGCTTCGAGGATGCCGAGCCTATCATCACCTCAAAGCACACCTACATCGCAGCCTTCGTTAATGCCGAGGAGCCACAGTATCTCGTAATAGAGGACCGCTTCCCGAATGGAAGACCTGCACTTGAGAAGGCAGGTGTCTACTTCTGCGACAGAGAGACTGTCAACAAGGTCGAGAGGATGAAGGTATGCACCTGTCTCAACCCGCTCCACACTGCCCTCGCAGTCTCCGGCTGTCTGCTCGGCTACAACCTGATCGCAGACGAGATGAAGGATGAGGACCTGAAGAAGATGGTAGAGATACTCGGCTACAAGGAGGGACTTCCTGTAGTCACAGATCCAGGCATCCTCAATCCTAAAGCCTTCATCGACGAGGTACTTGGCGTCAGGATTCCGAACCCATTCATGCCGGATACTCCGCAGAGAATTGCAACAGATACCTCCCAGAAGCTTTCCATCAGAATCGGCGAGACCATCAAGGCCTACCAGGAGTCCGACAAGCTCGATGTGAAGAGCCTGAAGGTCGCACCTCTCGTATATGCACTGTGGATGAGATACATGCTTGCAGTCGATGATGAAGGCAAGGAGTTTGCACTCTCTCCAGACCCAATGACCACAACAGTCCAGCCAATGCTCGAAGGCATCAAGCTCGGAGACAAGGGACCATTTGCTGACAAGCTCTCTGCCCTCCTCTCCAATGAGACGATCTTCGGCCTCGATGTGACAAAATCTCCTCTCTATGAGGTAGTGCTTGCAGACTTCGAGAAGCTCGTTGCAGGTCCGGGTGCTGTCAGAAGGACGATCCACGAAGTCGTCAACAGCTGATAGTACAGAGTATCCAATGGGAGCTGGTCCAGAAGACCGGCTCCTTTTTCTTTTAAAGTCTGTTTTGCACAGTGTTGATGAAAAACCTCAATCCACATCGTCATTTGAGAAAAGATCTCT
>LVBC01000089.1 GCA_001604265.1 Spirochaetales bacterium Spiro_01 | reverse complement strand
ACCCGTACGTCCTTTCGGACACAGGATTTTAAGTCCTGTGCGTCTACCAGTTCCGCCATCGGGGCAACGAGTCAATTATTATCATTTAATACCCTGCTTTGCAAGATTGTTGTCTTTTGAGGAAGTTGAGAGTAAACTTTGTAGAGAAGCAGGAGATGGAAATGCAGGATAGAATATATGGTTTTCTTGCCGGTGCAGTACTGGCACTGGTCGTCTTTCTTGTGATGAAGGTCAAGAGCATGCATCAGGCAGCTGCAGGAAAGAAGGAGCTCGAGAAGTACAGGAAGATGCTCTCTGACAGGATGGAGATCGAGCAGGAGGGAATCCAGAAGCTCAAGGCTGAGAACGAGAAGCTCAGACAGGAGAACAGCAACCTCAAGGTCTCTGTGCAGACCTGGTCCCAGAAGCCTGGAAGAAGAGAGCTCCAGCGATTGCAGGTCTATCAGACCGCAGCAGACCGCCTGACCATAAACTCACCCGGCTTCGGAGCCGCCTGGCAGGCTGCTCTCAAGGAGAGCGAGGAGGAGTTCGAGCAGACCTACATTGGCGTGCAGCCATTTCTCAGGAAGTTCATCCCGACAAAGACCGATGCCACTATAATCAAGGAGCTCGACGACTGAGAAGCCTGGGGCTTACACACAAATTACACAAACTAAAGGGACACGCTCCAGCTGAAAGCCGAGTATACTAATGTGCAGAGGATTGCAAGTCAATGAACTATGAATTACAGAATGCACCTATCATAAATCGGCCGGAAGAGAGCGCTGCATCTCTCCAGATGCTGGACCAGATGCTCGAATTCAAGAACCTCCTGCTTCTGTACAGCTCGGCCATGAAGATGATCAGCACAAGGCTCCAGATACTTGACGAGGACTATGCGCTCAAGAACGAGAGGAACCCAATCCACTCTATCTCGTCCAGACTGAAGTCGACCGCCTCGATCATAGACAAGCTGGAAAGAAGGAACCTTCCCGTAACTGTCGATTCGGTAAGGGAGAACCTCCACGATGTGGCGGGAATAAGGGTCATCTGCTCCTATCTCGACGATGCCTATGAGGTCTCGAGGTCCATCCAGAAGCAGAAGGATATCACGCTGAAGTCCGTCAAGGACTACATCGCATTCCCGAAGGAGAACGGCTACAGGTCACTGCACCTCATCGTCTCGATTCCTGTCAATCTCATCAGCACCGTGCAGGATGTCGATGTCGAGATCCAGATAAGGACTATCGCAATGGACTTCTGGGCCTCTCTCGAGCACACGCTGAAGTACAAGAAGAACATAAGGAACATGGACGAGATCGTAAAACGGCTCCAGTTCTGCGCAGAGAACATCGCAGAAGTCGACCTTGCCATGATGACGATTCGCAACAGCATAGAAAAGGACGACTCTCCCGATGATATCAAGAGCCAGCTGATAAACAGGTTGAAGAAGCTTGAAAAGGGGCTGAGTTGAACGGCCTTGTAGATACGCACTTCCATCTTGCGAGCATGATGGACAAGGGCGTCGATATCTTCTCCCTTCAGCTTGATGGTGGAATGGATATCGGCTGTGAGCCCGAGGACATAATCCGCCGCCTTCCTCTGATAGAGAGGTTCCCTTCCATCGTATACTCTGTCGCTGCAGGACCCTGGTGCCTGGACTCGGATAGGACTCCAGAGCAGCTTGTCGATGAGCTTGTGGAATACAACAGGAGCACACACCCTTCGTTCATCGGCGAGATAGGACTGGACTACTACTGGAAGTACGGGACTGTCGAAAGGCAGAAGGAGCTATTCATAAGGCAGATGGAGCTTGCCGATGAGATGGAGCTTCCTGTTGCACTCCATATAAGGGATGCAGAGAAAGATACGATAGAGATACTCGAAAGGCACACACCCAGGAAGGCCGGGATACTCCACTGCTTCTCGGGAACGTGGGCTCTTGCCGAGACAGCGCTCGAAAGGAACTACATGCTCTCCTTTGCAGGCAATGTGACCTACAGGGCAAATGCAGCTCTCCAGGAGATCGCAGCCACGATTCCACTGGACAGGCTGCTGCTGGAGACCGACAGTCCATACCTTGCACCTGTTCCCTTCAGAGGAAAGACAAACACACCGCACCTTATCGAGCACACATACAGATTCGTTGCCCAGAGAAGAGGAATCTCAGTCGAAGAGCTCAAGGAAGCGGTCAGGAAGAACTTCCAGGCCCTGCTTCACAGGTAATAGCACATAGGGGACCTTCACTCTTCCACTCCTTTTCTCCTTCACCATCTTCAGCATTGCACTGTAGTCGGGGCCTACAGTATATGAGACATCGACTGTTTCAAGTGCTTCTGCATACAGGTCGGTCGTGACTATCGAGTACCCCTGGTCCCTTCTCAGAAGCTCGAGTGCACCCTTCGGACTGTAGACAATGAGCGTCTGCACCCTATCCTCTGCAAGCTGTCTTTCGAAGGCACCCGCCTGCACAGAGCTGATCCTTCCATCGTAGCTGTACCTTCCGATCGTCCCGGGGGCTGCACTCTGGAGCCCGATCTCATGCAATGACGAGGAATCGAAGAGGATGGCAAGGGAGAAGGTCCCGCCCGAAAGGCCGTAGGCGCACCTCCACATCTTTTCATCATCGGGTTCGAGGACGAGCTCGGCGGAGGAGAAGACGTATCCGTTGCCCATCTCCACATTCACGCTCGGAGTTGCAAGATATGGTCCATCGGGGATGCTCTGCGAGAATGCAACTCTGTAGCCGCCCGAAAGGCCTGCATGGATCAGCTTTTCCAGGAACTGTCTCTCATAGGGTGCACATACGACTGTGATGACAGGAAATGTGAAGAATCTCACAACAAACAGCAAAATCAGTAGCGCCAACAATACAACTGGTACAAAAAGCTTCTTCACAAGGAGATATGATAGATGAGAGTTGCCTCTCAATCAAGGTGAAGCAATTGACGGTACTATCTCTTTTGGTTAGAATCTGAATCACATTCTAGGAGGAATTATTATGACTAGTTATAAGGAACTCGGACTTGTAAACACAAGAGATATGTTTGCAAAGGCAATCAAGGGTGGTTATGCAATCGGTGCATACAACTTCAACAACATGGAGCAGATGCAGGCAATCGTTCAGGCTTGTGTAGAGACCAAGTCTCCTGTAATCATGCAGGTCTCCCGCGGTGCCAGGGACTATGCCAACATCAACCTTCTCAGGAATATGGCGCGCGGCGTTGTAGAGTATGCTCATGAGCTCGGATGCGACATCCCAATTGCACTTCACCTCGACCATGGTGATTCCTTCGAGACCTGCAAGGCATGTATCGACAATGGCTTCTCCTCCGTCATGATCGACGGTTCTTCCCTCCCATACGAAGAGAACATCGCAGTTACAAAGAAGGTCGTCGACTACGCACATCAGTTCGACGTTACAGTCGAGGGCGAGCTCGGTGTTCTCGCAGGCATCGAGGATGAAGTAAGCGCTGCAGCCAGCCACTACACCCAGCCAGCAGAGGTAATCGATTTCGTCTCCAGGACCGGCGTCGACTCTCTCGCAATCTCCGTTGGAACCTCCCATGGCGCATTCAAGTTCACTCCGGAGCAGTGCACCAGGAACGCAGAGGGCATCCTCGTACCACCAGAACTCAGATTCGACATCCTCGCCGAGATCGAGAAGAAGCTCCCAGGCTTCCCAATCGTACTCCACGGCTCATCCTCGGTTCCTCAGCAGTACGTCAAGATCATCAACCAGTACGGTGGCAAGCTCGTCGACTCCATCGGCATCCCTGAGGAGCAGCTTGCAAAGGCAGCCAAGTCCGCAGTCTGCAAGATCAACATCGACTCCGATGGCAGACTTGCAATGACCGCCACGATCAGGAAGATCCTGGCCGAGAAGCCGGCCGAGTTCGACCCAAGAAAGTACCTCGGCCCTGCAAGAGAGGAGCTCAAGAAGATGTACATGCACAAGAACATCGATGTTCTCGGCTGTGCAGGACACGCTCTTGACTGATTGCTGAACAGGTATTGCATCGACAGAGAGGAGATACTTTCAGGGTATCTCCTTTCTTATCTGCACTTTTACCCCCTTTTTGGATGAAAAGGGGCCTAAACCTTTTGACAGTAGCAAAATCGATGTGATACATTTGCGCTTGTGATGAATTCACAAACTGTATTTTTCAGGCTTTGTAAGAACAAAAACCTAAGGAGACTAATTGGCTACTAAAGATTTACGTATCAACAGGCAGATCCGCGC
>LVBC01000088.1 GCA_001604265.1 Spirochaetales bacterium Spiro_01 | reverse complement strand
TGTGGCCAGACATATGAAAACCTCTTTGTATCTATTTGTATTTAGTTTTTTTAACTTAAGAAAATTATCATAAAGAAAAATATGGTGTCAACACACTCTGCTATATTGCCATGGCAAGAGAGAGAATCACACTGTCAAGCAGCAGAAATCCCTGTACTGTAAGTGCAAAATGGGCATCATCATCCACATAGAGTTCACTGTCAAGGTCTGAGATGAAGGCACCGTACCTCTCGTCGAAGCGTCTATCAAAGCGCTTCTCATACTCTCTCTTGTCTATTCCATATACAGTTCTGAGCGTCGTCAGGAGGTACTCCTCTTCTGCCTCCTCGGCTGTGAGCTCAACAGAGTCGAAGGACGGGGATGCAAGGTACTGCGACAGAGAGTCCGCCTCTCTAGAGGAGACTATGTTCCTGTAGCCGACACTGGACTCTGCAGTCGGCCCGAGGCCTATATACTGTCCAAGCGACCAGTAGACCTTGTTGTGGAGGCACTCGTGCCCATCTCTTGCAAAGTTCGATATCTCATACTGCCTGTAGCCAAGTTCATCGAGCCTCTGCCAGCAGGATAGCAGCAGCCTCCTTTGTTCCTCCTCATCCATTGGAGTGCACTTCTCTACAAGCTTCGTCCCCTCCTCGAAGGTGAGCGAATAGAGTGAGATGTGGTCTGGAGAGTATGCTGAGACTGCTTCGATATCGGCTAGAGAATCCTCTATCTTCTGACCTGGAATGCAGGTCATCAGATCTGCATTGAACTGGATTCCATACTTCTTCTTGCAATCCGAAAGCAGACTGAGTGCCCGTATATTGGTCTCTCTGTCTGCATTCCTTCCCAGGATACCAAGGAATCCCGAGTCCATGCTCTGGATTCCGACACTGACTCTTGTAAGTATGTCGAAGAGAGGAATGATGCCTTCATCAAGGAACTCGGGATTCATTTCAGTCGTGCATTCGACTGGCCTTCCATAGCGGGTTGCAGTCTTCAGTAGTTCATGAAGATACTCAAATCCGACCATGCCCGGATTTCCTCCACCGATGAAAATCGTATAGAACGGCCTTTTCAGCTCCTCTACAAGTGCATCCAGCTGAAGAGAGAGAGTCCTCTTGAAGGCTTCCATCTCACCGGATGCGACTGCACTCCTTTCGAGCGAGTAGAAGGCGCAGTAGGCGCACTTGGTAGTGCAGAATGGAATATGGATATAGAGGGAGATATCCCTATCGCTGTCGACGAACTGCATTACTTGTCTGTCAGATTGTCTATGCGGGTAAATGGCCAGAAGCGGGCAATTACCCTTCCGTTGATCCTGTTCTCGGGAACAGGGCCGAAGTATCTTCCATCGTGGGAGTTGTCCCTGTTGTCGCCAAGTGGAAGGATATAGTCGACAGGAACGTATATTCCAGCTCTGAATCGGCTGTTGAGGTTCCTGGCCTCCCTGTCCGCAGGATCTATGTAAGTATACTCCTTGGACCTCTGCTTCTCGAATTCGTACATATCGAATGGATACCTGGAATCCTTGACAGCCTCATAGCTGTTCAGAAGGTGGCTGACTCTGTTTGTATTCCCCTTCTCCCTGTCCGCATAGAGGCGTCCCCATGCCAGATCG
>LVBC01000002.1 GCA_001604265.1 Spirochaetales bacterium Spiro_01 | reverse complement strand
GTTTTATAAGAAATTAACTCTCCGTCTATCCGATTTGGAATATACTGACAGAGAGGTGAAAATAATGGCATTTTACCGAGTTTTCAGCAGATTCGGATGCTGATGACAGATTTTTTCCCTCCTCCTGAAGAGGAAAAACCTGCCACCCCCAAAGGCCTGCTCTCACTTGAAAACACACACGTTAAGACATAGACTTCTGCCATGTACAAAAATCCAATCCTTCCAGGCTTCTGCCCTGATCCCTCCATCTGCTATGCAGAGGGTACCTACTATATAGTCACATCGACCTTCGAGTTCTTTCCTGGAGTCACGATCTGGGAATCTGATGACCTTGCGAACTGGAAGTACTGTTCGGCTGTACTGACAAGGACCGACCAGCTCGATCTTGACAGGTCGAGAAACAGCCAGGGCCTCTACGCTGCCTCTATCAGGTACAACAGGGGCCGCTTCTATGTGGTGACTACCAACAAGTACACGCACGAGAACTTCATCTGCCACACTGATGATATACATGGAGAGTGGTCAGAGACCTCCTTCATATACAGGACCGGAATCGACCCCTCGCTCCTCTTTCTAGAGGATGGACGTTGCTTCTACTGCTCGAATGAGACGATAAATGGTTTCAACAGGGGAATCATAGGAGCCTTCATCGATCCGGATACAGGAGAGCTTCAGGAGGAGATGAGAGTGCTTACAAAGGGGTGCGGCGGTCACTCCACAGAGGCACCTCACATATACTTCGTGGATGGATACTACTACCTGATAATTGCGGAGGGAGGAACAGGACAGGGACACCATGTCTGTGCCCTGCGCTCCAGAGATATCCATGGCCCCTACGAGGCAAATCCGGGAAACCCGATCCTTTCTCATGTGAACAGGAAGGGACATCCGATCCAGTGCACAGGACACGCAGACCTTCTAAAGCGTCCGGATGGCTCCTGGATTGCAGTCTTCCTGGCTGTAAGAAAGCCGAAGATAAGGAACTACCACCTGGGTAGAGAGTCTTTCCTTGCTCCGGTCACCTGGAAGGATGGCTGGCCTGTTATAGGAAACGATGGCCTTGTCGAGCTGGAAATGGATATTCCTGGACTCATAAGTGAGAATTCAGACGATTATTCTGTCGATTTTGCCAATGACTATAAAAGCTATCCATACCTCAAGGTCAGAGTCCCAAAGGATGAGTGCTACATCCAGGACAGGAAGGAAAGGACACTGACGCTGGTCGGAGAAGACGAGATATCAAGAAATCTGGGTCACCCTACACTTCTTGCCTTCAGGCAGAGAGGCTTTTATGATTCCATGAAGGTCTCTCTCGCACTTGGAAGCCAGGATGAAAAGACAGATGCCGGCATAACAGCATTTCTCAACAGCGACTACCACTACAGGATATCGGCACACAGGAATGGGGATATCAGAACCTTCCAGCTCATACGCCACATCCATGATTTCGAGGCAATTACCGAGGTGCTCGTCGAGAAGGAGGCTGCTTCCTGCATTGACGAGCTGGAGATCAGGGCAACTCCTGAGGAGTACTACTTCTATGTGAACAGACGTCTGCTCGGAAAGGCTGTCACTGCCGGAATCGCTCCCAACAATACGATGAACGGCGCCTTTACAGGTGTGCTCTTTGCACTATTTTCAGAGCATGGCAGGGCAACCTTTCAGGGGGGCATAGAGTTCAGAAGCAGAGAGAACACTCCTATCTTCATCGATATAGACGGAACGCTTCTCAACAGCAGAAAGGAGCTGACGGAAAGGACAAGGGAGGCTCTTGTATATGCAAAGAGCAGAGGCTATGTGATCGTCCTCTGCTCAGGTCGCTGCTATGATGGCCTGAAGGGAGTTCTCGAAAAGCTGCCCTTCTCTCCCTGGACTGCAACACTCAATGGCGCATACATCAGGGATGATATGGGAAGAGTCGTCCATCAGGACACCATAGGGACCGAAGTTCTTGCCTCCCTGCAGGAGATTGGCAAGAGGACAGGCTGTCACAGTCTCTACTTCTTCGGCGAGCACTGGGGAGCAGACAACAACAGGGCTATCTATGACAGTGAATTCCTTGTGACCCATCAGGATGGAATAAACGAGCCTCTTGAAGAGGTCATGAGGACGAATAGGATAAACAAGTATCTGTCTACTGGAACGCACGAGGAGTGCCTTGAGTTCATGCACCTTGCAAAGGAGGAGTTCCCAGCCTATGAGATCGAACTCTCGTCGCCCACCTACGTCGAGGTGAATACTCCGACCACCACCAAGGGAAAGGCTGTGGAGATCGTTTCAAGGCTGCTTGGAGTATCGACAGAGAGAGCAATCTGCTTTGGTGACTACTACAACGACATGACGATGTTCCAGATCGCAGGAGAGTCGGTCGCAATGGAAAATGCTGTTGCTGAAATCAGAAAGGCGGCGAAGTACACAACCGAAAGCAATGACAACGATGGTCTTGCCATCTGGATAGAGGAGAACCTCTGAATACAGAACTGGCGGTCAAGTGACCGCCAGCAGTTCGTTGATCATCAGAGTCTGTCGTACAGCTGCTTGTAGATCTGGCTGGAGCTCTTCCAGGACCAGTCCTCCTTCATGCCTCTCTGGCAGAGCTTCATCCACTGATCCGGAGTCTCGTTGTAGACCCAGTATGCGTGGTTGATCCTGTCCATCAGCTCCCAGTCACTGTAGCCGTAGAAGGAGAAGCCGGTACCGGTCTGCTCATACTGGTTGTATGGCTTTACAGTATCCTTCAGTCCTCCTGTCTCGTGCACGATAGGGACGGTTCCATATCTGAGAGCGATAAGCTGTGTTAGGCCGCAGGGCTCGAAGGCCGATGGAACCAGAAGCGCATCGCAGCCACCGTATATCCTGTGGGCAAGTGCATCCGAGTAGCGGATATTGGCGCTCACCTTTGCTGGATACTTGTTCTGATAGTAGCGGAACATATCCTCATAGTTCCTCGCTCCGGTTCCGAGGATGATCATGTTGATATCCATCTGGCAGAGGCGGTCCATTATCTTGTCCACGAGATCCAGACCCTTCTGGTCTGTGAGTCTCGAAACGAGGCCGATCGTCATGACATCTGGATTCTCGGCAAGTCCGAGCTCCTTCTGCAGAGCGACCTTGTTGGCCCTCTTTCCTCCCTTTATGCCCCTGACAGTATAGTTCTTTGCAAGGTTCCTGTCGGTCTGTGGATTCCATTCGGTATAGTCGATACCGTTGATTATTCCCCACAGTCTGTCCTTTCTGAAGCGCAGGATGTCATCAAGTCCCTCACCATAGTTCGTAGTCTGGATCTCCTGTGCATAGGTGTAGCTGACAGTGGTCACATAGTCCGAATAGACGATACCGCCACGCAGCATCGAGCAGTTCCAGTCATCCTTCCTGATGGAGGTATTCTGGAATGGGCTTACGAGCCTACCGGGCTGGAAGCACTCCTCAGGAAGGTTCGTAATGTGCCTGATGTGACCTACATTCCATGTACCCTGGAAGCGGAGATTGTGGATCGTCATTATGGTCCTGATACCTCTGTAGAAGGGGTTTCCCTGGAACTGGGTGTTCAGGAAGACAGGAACAAGCGAGGCCTGCCAGTCGTGGCAGTGGATTATATCGGGCCTGAAGCCGATCAGAGGCAGTGCGGAGAGACAGGCCTTTGAGAAGAAGGCGAATCTCTCAAGGTCCTTGAAGAGGTCGTAGTATGGAACCAGACCATCGAAGTACTGCATATTGTCTATGAAGTAATAGGTGATACCATCCTTTATAAGACGGTTGATACCTACATACTTCCTGTCATCCAGCTGGAAGTAGTAGATGCACTCCGTATTGCATCTGTACTCCTCCTTGATGGCAAAATAGTTCGGGAGCATTACCCTGATATCGTACTCTTCCGGATCGAAGGCCTTTGGAAGGCTTCCTACGACATCAGCGAGACCGCCGGTCTTGACGAATGGAACACATTCAGAAGCAACAAACAGAATTCTTTTCACACATCTCTCCTTGGGAACATGGGTAATGAAATTATACCATCTACTATTGGACAGCTGTGAAAAATATGAGGTAAATTTCCCGGAGTATTAGACTAAATACAGTGAAATATCTATGCTACGAGCATGGACAGGCTACAGGACATCTACAGGCAGGATTCCAGATATCGACAGCTCATAGCATCACTGATGACTATCGGTCTGGCATATGGACTTTACAAGGGAGTTCTCGACAACTATCTTGCCGAGATAGTCAACATGGGAGAGTTCGACAGAGGACTCACGGAGTTCTTCAGAGAGCTTCCCGGATTTCTTCTCATCTTCATCCTGGCGCTGATCTACCGCTTCTCGGTAGACCAGATATACAGGATAGGTTCCCTGATAATGATAATAGGAATGGGAATGATCTCCGTTGTCCCGGCACAGAGGGTCCTTGTTACAATCGCAATCTGCACCTTCTCTCTCGGAGAACATATACAGCTCGGCATGAAGAACACGCTCTCGCTCGAATATGCACAGCCGGGAAAGGGAGGAGCCGCCCTCGGAATCCAGCAGTCCATATACAATGCAGGCAACATCCTTGGCTATATAATCATAGCAATCTCATTCATTTTCCTTTCCGGAGAATCTTCCTTCAGACTCTTCTTCATCGCCTCGACGACAATCCTCTGCCTCAGCATGATACCGACGATGGGAATCAGCTCCAATAGCAGGACCGATGCGACAAAGAGGCGCTTCTACTTCAGGAAGAAGTACTACAAGTTCTACATGCTCGAGGTCTTCTACGGTGCAAGGAAGCAGATATTCTTCACCTTCGGCCCCTACGTTCTCATTCTCTTCTACAAGGCCAACGCCTCTGTGATCGCATTGCTTTTCACGATATCTGCAATAAGCTGTGCAATCCTCTCGCCGGTAGTAGGAAAGATAATAGACCGCCTGGGCTACAAGATCGTCATGATCTCGGATACGCTGATCCTGGTGATCGTCTGCTTCTTCTACGGCTTTGCACATCACATCTTCCCGATGAACATCGCCTTTGTGATCTGCTGCATCAACTACATCCTCGATTCAGTCATCTCACTTGCTTCGATGGCCTCAAATGTCTATGTGCAGGACATCTCCGACAATGGAGAGGAGGTAAGGGCCACTGTGACGACCGGAATCTCGGTCAACCACCTAATTACCATCCTGATTGCACTCTTCGGAGGCTGGATCTGGAAGGTCCTGGGAATAGAGACACTATTCTCGCTATCTGCAATCCTGGGCCTCTGCAACAGCGCATATGCTGCAACGATCAAGACCAGCAGGGATCTGAAGAGGAGCGCCCAGAAGGCCTGAGATCGGGTCTTTTTCGGGTTTTTGCGCTGATATAGGAGCTAAAAGGCTTGCATTTTCCATCTTTTGGAACATAAAGTTTCCATATGGCCGAGAAATACAAGCTCTCCGGCAAGATGTGGAGAATGCTGCGCCTCGCAGAGAAGTACACCGGACGCGACACACATACTGCCCTTACAGAGGAAGCTATCAGCGCAACTAACAAGAAGAGTCTACCCAGGAACTGCAGGGTAAGAAAGATATTCTATCCGGAGACGAAAGGTATAAGCTGTACCAACTATGTCATCCCAGTTACAGAGGGAGCCGTCACCGGACGCTACTATGACAGCACCAACGATCAATCGAGGACCTCTCTGAAGCCACTTATCATCTTCTTCCACGGAGGCGGATGGGTCTTTGGCAATATCGATCTCTACGATCTCTATTGCAAGCATCTTGCAAAGGCGACAGATGCCGCAATCCTCCTGATCGACTACCGCCTTGCACCAAAGTACAAGTTCCCAATAGCTGTAGAGGACTGCTATGACGCATACCTCTGGGCTGTCAATGGAGTGAAGTACTGGAAGGTGGATCCTGACAGGATATTCCTTCTGGGCGACAGCTGTGGTGGAAATCTGGCAGCTGGAGTCTCTCTGCTCTGCAGGGACAGAAAGGCCCATATGCCAAATGGCATGATACTCTTCTCCCCGCTTGTCGATGCAAGGCTCAGGACCCAGTCCATTGAGGAGTTCTCCGACAGCCCGACACTGACTCTCAAGCAGCTGAGATTCTTCGTGGACAGCTACCTCAGGGAGCCGAAGGATATCCTTTCTCCTCTCTTCTCACCTCTGCTCTCTCCAGACCTTTCGAGACTGCCGACCACTCTTGTGATCACAGGCTCCCTCGACCCGCTGAAGGATGATGGAAGGCTGCTTGTCGATGCCCTGAACGAGGCAGGAAGCACTGCCAGCTACATAGAGGTGGAGAATGCACTTCACGGCTTCATTCTCTTTTCAAAGGCCACAGGCTCTGCAGAGGCGGACTGCATGATAAGACAGGTGGTCTCCGGGCGCCCGGTCAACAAGGTACAGGCGATGACCGAATCGGAGCTGAGGCGGGAGAACAAGGTCCAGATGCAGATGGCCTCGGTCAAGTTCCAACGGGAGCATGAGGAGAGAACAAAGCAGCAGAGCAAGGAGTGAAGCAGAGTCTTCACTCTTTTTTGTACTCATGGAAAAAGCTGAATGAGAGATATGATAAAAAAACCCCACTTACGGAAAAAAGGAGGTAAACCGTAGCGGGGAACAAAAGGAGGTAAATTTATTTCTTCAGGTTTTTTGTTTCCTGATGATTGAACAATACGTTAATA